>JBKPNJ010000140.1:0-6361 GCA_046732575.1 Actinomycetota bacterium | reverse complement strand
ACGCTCGAGGACCCGGAGAGCCATGTGCGTCGGCGGGCCGTCGTTGCGCTGGCGGCTTTCGGCCAGCGGCTACTGGATGATCCTGTGCTCCGTGGCCGTCTCGACGGGTATGCCGCGGACGTCGCTGCTTACGTGGTGACGACCTACGGTACGGAGATGACCACGGTGATCACAGAGACGATCGAGCGCTGGGACGGGCGGGAGGCGGCCCGTCGGATCGAGCTGCACGTGGGCCGCGACCTGCAGTTCATCCGCATCAACGGCACATTGGTCGGGGGTCTGGCCGGCCTGGTGATCTACACGCTGGCACAGCGCCTCTGATCGGTGGGATCGCGGATCAAGTGTCGGATCGGTGCCGAACAAGTGTCGGATCGCAGCGAACAAGTGTCGGATCGCTGTTTGGAGGGGGGAGGCGGAGAGCCTGTGCGACCTACTCGTACACCAGCTTCTGCGGCCCGGGCGAGACGTACGACAGCGCGTCGCGCAGCCGGTCGCGCCAGTTCTCCCAGCTGTGGCCGTCGCGTGCCTCGACGAACCGCACCGCCACACCGGCGGACTCCAGCGTGAGCACCATCGAACGGTTCGGGACGATCAGCGGCTCGTAGACGCCGCAACTGAGGAACGCCCGGTCGGCGACGCGCCGCGGGCGGGCGCGGAAGCGGTTGACGAACTTGACCACCGGGTCGAACACCGGGCCGCCCCCGTGGTCGGTGGCGATATCGGTGAACACGAATGATCCCGACATGAGAACCAGGGAGCCGTAGGTGTCCGGTGAGCGGTTCGCCGCCGAGAGCGCCGCGATCGCGCCGAAGCTCGATCCGAGCAGGCATCGACCGGAACGCTGGCGGACCAGCGGCAGTTCCCCTTCCAGCCGTGGCAGGAGCTCATTGGTGACGAAGCGGGAGTGTGCGGTGGAGTTGGCGTACTCGGTCAACCGGTCCACGGGGTTCAGGAACGCGACGATCATCTCGGCGATGTCGAGGCGGTGGATGAGGTTGTCGAGGACCGTCTTGGCGGCTGCGTACTGAAGGAAGTCGGCCCCGTCGTGCACGACCAGGAGCGGATACTTGGCACTGCGCCGGAAGCGTGCCGGGAAGTACAGCGTCACATCGCAGTCACGCTTCAGCGCCTTGCTCGGGACGACCAGACCGGTGAGGTCGCCGGATCGGGCTTCCGGATCGGGCAGCGTCCACTCCGGTGTCTCGTAGCCGTGCGCGAAGCAGATCGAGGAGCTGCCCATCGGGCTGTGGGACAGGTGCGGGTTGAGCGGGTCGTTGAACCGCTCGTAGTGCTCGCCGCGTCTGAGCTCGATCTGGTACTCGACCCGGGAGCCTTCGGGAAGCTCGAGCACCAGGTACCAGAGGTCGGTCCCGCGCAGGCGCCGCAGCGGCAGCCGGTTCGGCAGCCCGACGATCCGCTGCACAACGTGGACCTCGTCCGCCTCCCCCCGGAACAGGAACGTGCACCGTGCCCCTTCGACGATCGGCACCGCGTGCTGCTCGAGGAACCTGTCGACGTCCGTCCGGTCCAGTGGCAGGCGCTCCTTGAGCCGGTTGATCGCGAGCCGTCCGACTGTCGCCGTCGACGGCTGGGCGCTCATTCGTCCTCCAGCGTGGTGATGCGCCCGTCCGCCGCGATGAACCGCGCGCCGGCGGGTAGCCCACCTTCCGGCGTCAGATCCATCCGGGTGCCGTCGTCCAGGACGACGCACCTGGCCGGCGCGAACCGGCGGGCCAGCACCGACATCCGGGTGAGGTCGTCGACCCGCAACCGGCGGCGAGCGTGCGGCAGGAGGACGACATCGCGGATGAGGCCGAGCCCATCGTCGTAGATCTCGGCCGGTGTGGGACCGTGCGGCGCGTTGTCATGGAACAGCACCACGTGGTCGGTGAGTGCCATCGCGCCTGCTGACCATGCGACGACGGCGGGGGGTACGCGGGCCGCCACGTTGAACAGGGCGAGCGCCCGCACCAGAACGCCCACATGTCCACCGGCGACAACCAGCCCCGCCGCATGCTCCAGGATCTTGCCCACCGCGGCCCGGTGCTCGGCAATGACCGGCCGCTCCTCCGGCGGATAGGCGGTCCGGAAGTCCTCGTGCGCGGCACGGACCCGGGCCAGATGACTGTCGTCGACGATGCGGACGACCGCCTCTGCGTCGGCCAGTGCGGCCGCGATGGCGCGTGGCCGGTCGCCGCTGCGCCGAGCCAGCGCATACATCGCCCGAAGGGCCGACTCGAGCTGAACAAGGTGGAGCTGGCGCAGCTCGTCGAGGAAGGCGCGATGGTCCAGCTCCGCCGTCGAGTACTCGGGGTCGCGCTCATGCACATCGAGCCAGCGGCGGTACAGACCGAGGTTGACGCTTCGCCCGCCCAGCAGGGCGTCCATCTCTGAGTCGTCGGGCTCGCGCTCCTCCCAGCCCGCGGTCACCGTAGCCAGCGGGGAGCCCCCGTCGATGGCCCGCACGACCTGGTCCACCGTGGGCCGGCGTTGTGGCCCGAGGAGGGTCAGGCGCACGAGCCGCTCACCGGGCGTACACGTGAACGGTGCGTCCCACGTCGTCGAGCATGGACCGGAGCACGTCGTAGTCGGGATGGCGCATCCGGACGTACGCGTTCGCCATGTAGCCCGCGGCCACCGGCTGTGTGGGCGTGCCGGGGTCGGGCAGGTGCGCGTCGAGCACCCATCCGCCGTGCCTGGCCTGGACCTCCTCGACGCCTGAGTAGCCGCTGATCTGGCCGTCCCGGTCCGGTCGCAGGGCGACGATGCCACTGGCGTAGCGGCGCGAGGGTGCCTGGGCGACCTTGCCGTGCACTATCGCGTTGGCCCATTCGTGGTAGACGTCGATCTCGTTGCCCGCCGAGTACAGGTCCCACGCGCCCACACCGGGCGGTCGGCAGCCGATCTCGGAGAAGCGCAGCCCCTTGGGGCCGAAGAACCACTCCATGTGGGTGGCGCTGGTACCGATCCCCAGTGCTGCGTTGACCCGTTGACCCAGCTCGCGGAGCATCCCGTACTCGGCGACGGTGTCGACCCGGTTCGTCGAGACGAACTGCGGCGAGATCCATCGCGCGCGCATCGCCTCGAGCACGTTGGGGTAGTAGTGGGAGACGAAATCCAGCGCCGGCTGCCCGTCGATGGACACCGTGTCGTAGAAGCCCTCGTGTCCCTCGACGAACTCCTCGACCGCGATCGAGGAGATACCCTGTCCGCCGAACGACCCGAGCGCGGTATCCAGTTCCGCCCGGTCATCCACGCGCGTGGTGTCGAGCGCTCCGGCACCGCTTCTCGGCTTGAGGATCAGCGGGTAGCCGACCGCGTCGGCGAAGGCGTAGACCTCTGCGGCGGTGTCCGCGGCGGTGGACGCCGCGGTCGGCACGCCGGCCGCGCGCAGGGCATCCTTCATCGAGGGCTTGTCGCGACACAGCCAGGCGGTGCGCACCGACGTGCCGGGGATCGTGCAGTTCTCCCGCACCTGCGCGGTCGGCATGGTGTGCGCCTCGATCGTGCTCTCGAGCCGGTCGACCCAGACCTTGTCCTGGATCCAGCGGACCGTGTCAGTCATCACTGACACGTCGATGACGGTCGGCACCTGGTGGTAGTGGGTCATCCAGTTCCGGAGCTGGTCATCGAGCGTGTGAGCGGGGTACTCGCCGATGCCGATGACGCTGGCGCCTGTCTCCGCCAGAGCACGCACGAACTCCCGCTGATTGCGGGGGAAGAAGGGCTCCACGAAGACGACGTTCACCCGCGGCATGCTAGACCCTCCCGCCGCCTCGCGCCGACCCATAGCGGGCGCCGAAGGTCCTCCACAGCAGGTCATGCGGAGAGCCGGGAACCACCGCCGAGCCGGACAGCAGGCGGCTGGGACCGGTAACGTCCCGGCCTATGGTGGTCGCTGCCTTCGTCGCACCGTTCCTGCTCGAAGCCACGACGCGGTTCGTCACCGCGGCCGCTCGGCTGCCAGGTGTGCGCCTCGGGCTGATAACCACCGAGCCCTCGTCCGGCCTTCCGCCGCTACTGCGGGAGCACCTCGCCGGTCACTGGAGGGTCGACGACGCGCTGGACCCCCGGCAGATCGCCTGGGCGGTCAGCGGCCTCAGCGGTCAGATCGGGCGGGTGGAACGCCTGGTGGCCGCGCTGGAGCAGCTACAGGTGCCGCTCGCCCAAGTGCGCGAGGCACTCGGCATCGAGGGCATGGACGAGCAGACAGCCGTCAACGTCCGGGACAAGGCACGGATGAAGAGCGTGCTCCGGGCCGCCGGCATCCCCTGCGCTCGTCACCAGCTGGTCACCGGCGTCAGCGAGGCGGTCGGGTTCGCCGAGGATGTGGGCTTCCCGCTGGTGGCAAAGCCACCGGCCGGGGCGGGTGCCCAGGCGACCTATCGACTGGACACCGTCGATGCGCTGCGAGCCTGGCTGCAGGCCGTGTCCCCGAACCTCCAGGACCCCGGCCTCCTTGAGGAGTTCCTCACCGGCGACGAGCACACGTACGACAGCGTCACTGTCGGCGACAGGACCGTTTGGGCGTCGATCGCTGACTATCGACCACCACCGCTGGACGTGCTGCGCAATCCGTGGGTGCAGTGGACTGTGCTGCTGCCACGCGATATCGAGGGTTCGCCGTACGAGGGGATCCATCGGATCGGCCCGGCCGCTCTCCGGGCTCTCGGGGTCAGGGACTCGCTGACCCACATGGAGTGGTTCCGGCGACCCGACGGGTCGGTGGCCGTCTCTGAGGTCGCGGCCCGCCCTCCCGGTGCGCAGCTCACCTCGATGCTCGGGTATGTGCACGACGTCGACTTCCACCAGGTCTGGGCCGAGCTTGTCGTTCTCGGCAGCTTCGCCCCGCCCGAACGCAGGTACGCGGCGGGCACGGCTTATTTGCGGGGCCAGGGCAAGGGCAGGGTCCGCGCCGTCCACGGCGCGGATGCCGTGCAACGGGTGCTCGGCCACCTGGTGGTCGAGGCCAGACTGCCCCGGCCCGGTCAGCCGGCGGTGTCGGGGTATGAAGGGGAGGGCTATGTCACGGTGCGCCATCCGGAGACCGACGTCGTCCGGGATGCCCTGCACCAGATCGTGACCGGTATCCGGGTGGAGCTGGTGGAGGCGGAATGAACGTCGTCATGCTGTCGCCCGGGTTCCCCATGGAGATGGCGTACTTCACCCGAGGGCTGGCGGAGGCAGGAGCCACCGTCATCGGCGTGGGGGACCAGTCCCTGGACGCGCTGCCGGCCGCGGCCCGGGACGCGCTGGCACATTACGAGCATGTCTCGCTCGCTGACGAGGGGGCTGTGCTCACCGCGCTGCAGGGCCTGGCCCGGCACGCCCACCTTGACCAGGTGGAGTGCCTGTGGGAGCCCTACATGATTCTCGCCGCCCGGATCCGCGAGGCATTCGGGCTGCCGGGAATGACCGTGCACCAGACCGTGCCCTTCCGCGACAAGGAGCGCATGAAGCAGGTCCTCGACGCCGCCGGGATCCGTACGCCTCGGCATGCCAGTACCTCCACGATCGCCGGTGCGTGGGCGGCGGCGGAGGAGATCGGGTTCCCGCTCATCGTCAAGCCGATCGCCGGCGCGGGGTCCTCCGACACCTACCGGGTCGACTCGGTCGAGGAGCTGGCCACCGCCCTGCCTCTGCTCCGTCACGTCCCGGAGGTCAGCGTGGAGGAGTTCGTCGAGGGCGAGGAGTTCACCTACGACACCGTGTGCGCCGGCGGCGAGGTCCTGTTCGAGAACATCTGCTGGTACCGTCCGCGGCCGCTCCAGGCCCGCAGCCACGAGTGGATCAGCCCGATGACCGTGGCACTGCGGGAGCTGGGTGCGGCGGATCTGCAGGGCGGGCGCAGGATGGGCAGGCAGGTGCTGGCAGCTCTGGGCTTCCAGTCCGGCTTCACGCACATGGAGTGGTACCGCAAGGGCGACGGCGAGGTGGTGTTCGGGGAGATCGGTGCGAGACCCCCGGGTGGACGCACGGTCGACGTCATGAACTATGTCACCGACGGCGACCTGTTCCTGGGCTGGGCGGACGCGGTCGTGCACGGGCGGATCTCCCAGCCACTTGAGCGGCACTACAACGCGGCCAGCATCTTCAAGCGGGCCGAGGGCTCCGGCCGGATAGCGCACATCGAGGGGCTCGACCCGCTGATGGCGGAGTTCGGGGACTCGGTGGCGACGCTGGAGCTGCTTCCTGTTGGCGCGCCACGACGAGACTGGCGGGCCACCCTGATCTCCGACGGAATGGTGATCGTCCGCCATCCCGAGCTCGCCAGCACCATCGAGATCGCCGAGCGCTTCGCCACCGAGCTGCGGATGTACGCCAAGTGACCGGTCAGCCGGACCTCGACCACTGGCGCACT
>JBKPNJ010000139.1:0-6717 GCA_046732575.1 Actinomycetota bacterium | reverse complement strand
AGCGGGTGCCGCCACCGGTTCGCCGGCCCTGACCGGCACGGAGAAGCTGCTGACCGTCGCGGCCGTAGCGCTTGGGGCTGTCCGCCTTGCGGCCGGCACCGGTTCGGCGCCGCGATCCGCCCGTGACCTTCCCGCTGACCGCCGGAGCTGCCGTCCCTGATGTCGCCAGGGAGCCGGCAGTCAGCGGCCGGGGCGTGGTCTGCATCTCGTGATGGCGCGCATCGACCCCGGCCAGGCGGTGTAGCCGGACCACGTCGGCGACCTGGTCCGGGCTCGACACTGTGACCACGGCGCCGATCTCACCCGCGCGCGCCGTACGTCCGGAACGGTGCAGATAGGACTTCGACTCGGCAGGTGCGTCGTAGTGGACCACAAGCCCGACGTTGTCGACGTGGATGCCCCTGGCCGCGACATCGGTGGCCACAACGACCGCCGCCCTTCCGCTGCGGAACCTGTCGAGGTTGCGCTCCCGGGCCCGCTGGGTGAGGTTTCCATGCAGGTCAACCGCCTCGACTCCCTTGCGGGTGAGGTCACGGGCCAGCCGTGACGCGCCGTGCCGGGTCCGGGTGAAAACGATCGAGCGGGGGTTGGCCTCGAGCAGGGTCGTCGTTGCCTGCACCTTCTCGCGCTGGGCGACCACGAGCACGTGGTGCGCCATCGTGGTGAGGACCCCGTGGTCGGGGTCGAGCTCGTGCAGTGCGTGCACCGGAAGGTGGGCCCGGACGATGGCGTTGACGTCGCCGTCGAGGGTCGCCGACAGCAGCATCCGCTGGCTGGTCGCCGGGGTCGCAGCCAGGATGCGGGAGATGACGGGGTAGAAGCCGAGATCGCAGAGATGGTCGGCCTCGTCGAGGACCGTCACCTCTATCTCGCTGAGGCTGCACGAGCCGCCTCGGATCAGGTCCTCGAGGCGACCCGGCGTGGCGACGACGACGTCGGCGCCCTGCTGCAGTCGGCGAATCTGGCGGTCGTACGGCGTGCCTCCGTAGACGCTGACCAGCCGCAGCCGGAGCGCACCTGCGATCGGCTCGAGCGCCAGGCACACCTGGACGGCCAGCTCCCGGGTGGGCACCACGACCAGACCGCGCGGCGAACGCGGCCTGCTGCGTCGACCGGACAGCGTGACCATCATCGGCAGGCCGAACGCCAGGGTCTTCCCCGAGCCGGTGCGCGCGCGGGCGAGCACGTCGCGGCCGTCCAGCGCGTCCGGGATCACGGCGGCCTGGACCGGTGTCGGTGTGACCAGTCCCTGACGCTGCAGGGCGGCGACGATGGGGGCGGGAAGACCAAGGGTCGCGAACTCGCCGCCGACCCGACTTTGCTCGGAGGTGGGAAGGAGGGCGTGGTCGACTGTCAAGCCGATGCTCCAGAGAATGAACCGGGGCGCCGCCAGCGAGTCCGCGGCGCGGATCGATGAGCCGTGTGGGCGCTAGCGCCCGGTCCTCTGGCCGCGCTGCTGTGCGCACCAATGCCGGGCACGAAGAAGGCCCTGCTGCTGGAAGACTGCAGCACGGGCCGTTGGCTGGTACCAAGTGTATCAGCCCCTGGAGCCCGACCTCGGCAGTGTGGGACCGGGAAGGAGATCAGGACTCAGACGTGCCGCCGCGACTGAACGATCCGGAACCTCGGCGCGACGAAGGCACCGTCGGTGAACGACGCGTTGGCGGCGGGATTGGCTCCCGTCCCGTGGTAGTCGCTGAAGGCCGCGGACTGGTTGACGAACACCTGACCGGTGAGGTTCTCGCTGAGGGCGACACCAGCGTCGAGCGCGGCGGCGCGAGCGGCCCCGATCACGTCGCTGTCGGTGGAATACACAGCGGCGGTCATCGCCCCGTGAGCCAGGCTCGTCTCGCGCATCAGGTCCAGCGATTCGGCGGTGTCGGAGGTCCTGATGACGTAGGAGATGGGGCCGAAGCACTCCGTCTCGAACACCGACCTGTCGGACGCGTCAACGGTCACCACGGCCGGTGTCCGTACCACAGCGTCGGCGAACGTCGGATGCGTCACCTGCCGGGACTTGACCGCGACCGATCCGGCCGCACCCACCGACGCCAGCCGCTCGAGCACACCCGCGTTGACGACGCCGCCGAGCAGCTCCACCGCCCGGGCGTCGTCGGCCAGAAGCTTGTCGAGGCCGGCGGACAGACCGGCCACCACGTCGTCGAAGGCCTTGTGGCCCTCATCGGTGTCGATGCCGCCGGTGGGCACGTACACGTTCTGCGGCGCGGTGCACATCTGGCCGGTGTAGAGCGCGAGCGAGAACGCGAGGTTCCGGCACATCGCCTGGAACGACTCGGTCGAGTCGACCACGACCGAGTTGACACCTGCCTTCTCCGTGAACACGTGAGCCTGCGTCGCATGGCTCTCCAGCCACTCGCCGAACGCGGTCGACCCGGTGAAGTCCACCAGGCGAACGTCGGGGTGGGTGGCGAGCGTCTTGGCGATCCCGTCGACCGGGTCCTCCGCGGCCAGCGTGACCAGGTCGGGGTTCATCCCAGCCTCCGAGAGTACGGCCTGACAGGTCTGCACGGTGATCGCCAGCGGCAGCACCGCCCCGGGGTGGGGCTTCACCACCACCGGGTTGCCGCAGACCAGCGACGCGAAGAGGCCGGGCCAGGAGTTCCACGTGGGGAAGGTATTGCATCCGATCACCAGCGCGACCCCTCGCGGCACCACTGTGAATGTCTTCTCGATCCGCAGTGGCTCACCCTTGCCGGGCTTCTCCCACACCGCCGTCTTCGGCACCCGCGTCATCTCGGAGTACGCGTACGCAACCGACTCCAGCGCCCGGTCGAGAGCATGCGCCCCGCCGGCCTGGAAGGCCATCACGAACGCCTGGCCGGACGTGTGCTGCACCGCGTTCGCCAGCTCGAATATCCGCCCGTGCAGGTGCGAGAGAATCTCCATGCAGACCCCGGCACGTCCCTCGGGTCCTGCATCCCGCCAGGCCGGGATCCCGTCCCGCGCCGCCTGGATCAGCTCGGGAACCGCTGACCCGCGCACGCGCGGGTAACGCACCTCCAGCGGCAGGCCGTACGGCGACTTCTCCGTCGCGACACTGCCCTCGGCACCGGGCGTCGACACCGGGAAGTCCCTGCCCAGCCAGGCCTCGAACGCCCGCTTGCCCTCCGGGGCCGCGTGCTCGCCGTACAGGCGCGGGCTCGGTGACTCGGGAAACGCCGAGTAGTACGCCCGCGTCGCGATCGCCTCAAGCGCGTCGTCTAGCAGCCCACGGTGCTGTTGGTACAGCTCGGGAGGTTGGCTCACGATTGATCCCATCTGCGCGGCGCGTCCGCCGGTTCGGCCCTGTGACACTCACAGTACGTACGAGCGACCGGGCGTGTCACTGCCCCACAACAGACGCGCGGTATAACTGGTGCTCGGGCGACTGGCACGGCCGGACTGCGATCCGCCGACCGGCCGAAAGGGGTGGAACATGCGCGCACAGGTCCGCCGATGAAGCTGCGCCCGATCGAGGAAGCCGATGTGGCTGCCGTGCTCAAGCTCAACCAGCTGTCCGTCGACGCCACCAGCCCGCTGGACGCCGATCGGCTGCGCCAGCTCATCGACTGGTCCACGCACGCACACGTGCTCGATGGAGACCGGGGCCTGGTGGCGTTCTTCCTGGTCTTCGCGCACGACTCGGAGTACGACAGCGCGAACTTCGCCTGGTTCGTCGACCGGTATCCCGAGGGTTTCCTCTACCTCGACCGCATCATCGTCGCCGAGGAGCAGCGTCGCCGTGGGATCGGCAGCCTGATCTACTCCGCCGTCGAGACGCAGGCGACGCCCGGGCGGTTGACATGTGAGGTGGTCTGTGAACCGCCGAACACCGCCTCGCTGGCATTCCACCGGTCTCGGGGCTTCGTCGAGGTGGGCAGGCTGCCACAGCCGAGCGGGACGGTCTGCTCGATGCTGGTCAAGGAGCTGCCCGGATGACCGATCCGGCGGGCGATGCGGAATCGGCCACGGCAGGGAGCAGCGGCGATCCCCACCACGTCGCCAAGCGTGCGGCTGCCGCGATGTGGCGCGACGACGCGGCGAGCCGGGGGCTGGGGATGCGACTCGTCGAGGTGGCACCGGGACATGCCGTGGTCACGATGACAGTGCGGGAGAAGATGGCCAACGGTCATGGGATCTGTCACGGCGGCTTCATCTTCACGCTGGCCGACTCGGCGTTCGCCTTCGCGTGCAACTCCTACAACCGGCGGACCGTTGCCCAAGGCTGTGACATCGTCTTCGTCGCTCCGGCGAAGAGTGGCCAGGAGCTCACCGCGACGGCGCTGGAAAGGCTGCGGACCGGACGGAACGGGATCTACGACGTGACAGTGCGAACCGCCGACGGGGTGGTCGCGGAGTTCCGCGGGCGCAGCCGCGAGATCGGCGGCGCCGTGACCGACGGGTCTCTGCCCGCCGGGGAGCCGGAGTGACGCCGCAGGCGGGCACCGGAACGGCGCCGGGTGAGATACCTGGCATGTCGGTCGAGCAGCTTCGCGAAGTTCAGCTCCAGCGGCTGCGATGGTCGTTGCAGCACGCGTACGACCACGTTCCTCACTACCGGACGGCCCTCGACTCGGCGGGAGTCGACCCGCGCGCGATTTCCGGCCTCGCTGACCTGGCGACGTGCCCGCTCACCTCCAAGGACGACCTGCGCGACAACTACCCTTTCGACATGTTCGCGGTGCCGCGCGAGCAGGTGGCCCGGGTCCACGCCTCGTCGGGGACCACTGGACGCCCCACGGTCGTCGGCTACACGCGCGACGACATCGCCACGTGGGCTGAGGTGATGGCCCGCTCCATCCGCTGCGCCGGCGGAAGACCCGGGGACATCGTCCACGTCGCCTACGGCTACGGGCTGTTCACGGGCGGACTCGGCGCGCACTACGGAGCCGAGCGGCTCGGCTGCACGGTCGTGCCGGTCTCCGGCGGGATGACAGAACGCCAGGTCCAGCTGATCAGGGACTTCCGGCCGGGGGTCATCATGGTCACCCCGTCGTACTTCCTGGCCATCACCGACGAGCTGGAGCGCCAGGGCGTCGAACCGGCCTCGACCTCGCTGCGCGTCGGCATCTTCGGCGCGGAACCCTGGACCGAGAACATGCGGCGCGAGATCGAGCGGCGGTGCGGCCTGCACGCCGTGGACATCTACGGACTGTCGGAGGTGATGGGGCCAGGTGTCGCTCAGGAGAGCGTGGAGAGCAAGGACGGTCTGCACGTCTGGGAAGACCACTTCTACCCTGAGATCATCGACCCGGTGACCGGGCGGCCGCTCCCCGAGGGTGAACGCGGTGAGCTGGTGCTCACCTCACTGACCAAGCAGGCGATGCCTGTCATCCGCTACCGCACCCGGGACCTGACGCGATTGCTGCCGGGCACCGCGTGTCCCGCCTTCCGAAGGATCGAGAAGG
This sequence comes from Actinomycetota bacterium, assembly GCA_046732575.1. Classification (GTDB taxonomy): domain Bacteria; phylum Actinomycetota; class Actinomycetes; order Propionibacteriales; family Nocardioidaceae; genus JBKPNJ01. Next base: position 1,309 of record JBKPNJ010000139.1, on the reverse strand, counting down.
TCACCGGTCGTACCGACGACATGATGATCGTGCGGGGCGTGAACGTGTTCCCGACCCAGATCGAGGAGCAGCTGCTCAGGGTGCCAGGGCTCACGCCCCACTATGTCTGTCGGCTGACCCGTCCCGCCCGGCTCGACGAGATGACCGTCCGCGTCGAGGCGCACGACCAGACTGCGCTCGAGCGCGCTCCCGCACTGACCGCGCAGCTTGCGACCCTCGTCAAGGAGGTCGTCGGCGTCACAGTCGGTGTGGAAGTCCTGCCGCCCGGGTCGCTGGAACGCTCGCTCGGCAAGGCCAGACGCATCGACGACCAGCGGTAGTGGTCGTCCACCTCAGCCGGCGCCCTCTCGGTCCGGCACCCTGACGAAGCTTCGGTAGGCCAGAACGCCTGCGACCGACGCCGCTACGAGCGCTCCCATCCCAGCGCTCAACGGATCTCCGACTCCGGCCGCCGGCTCACCGTGGCCCAGCTGGCCGACCGCGAGTCCGACGGAGTCGGCGAGAAGCACCGCAGCAGCGAGGGCGAAGACGGACGCACCGACGAGCGGGACGACGAAGGGCGGGATCACGCGAAGGCCGGAGGCGCCGCGTGACCTCCGAAACCAGCTGTATGCCAGCAGGGCGAGTACCCCCAGGACGCCGGCTGCCAGTCGGTAGCTCACCACCTCGTCGGAGTGGTGTAACGCGGCCGCGGCGGCACAACCACCAGCGTTGGGGAAGTACTCGAGGTACTCGGAGCAGCGGCCCGCGGTATAGGTGACGCCGAACGCGTCGCCGGCCAGGAAGCGGGCCCCGACGATGGCCCGCAGCAGCCAGGCGATCCCGCCGCTGACGCCGATCACCACCAGCCCGCACCCGGCCAGCAGCCACCCCGCTCGCACCAGGTCGCCGATGAGCGCCCACGGATCCGGGCGCATGGTCTGGGCGACCTCGTCAGCGGCGCCGAACCGTGCGACCGCGAGCCTGGCGGCCTCGTTCTCGGCCACGCCGTCGGCGCGCAGCGCGTCGGCGGACTCCCGCAGGTGGCACTCGCTCTCCGAGAGCAGCCGCCGAACGCGCTGCCCATCGGGGCTCAGCCGAGCGGCCAGATCGTCGAGGTAGTCGTCGATCGCGTCAGTCATGTCGCCATCCCCGGTTGCAGGACCGAGTGCACAGCAGCCGCGAAGCGCGTCCAGTCCCTTCGCTCGGCGCGCAGCGCCCGATGTCCGGCCGGAGTCAGCGCATAGACCCGTCGGCGCCTGGTGACCCCGGGCTCCCAGCTGCTGGCGACCAAGCCTGCGCGCTCGAGCCGATGCAGGGCCGGGTAGAC
>JBKPNJ010000138.1:0-17232 GCA_046732575.1 Actinomycetota bacterium | reverse complement strand
GCGATGGACTGCGCCAGCGCCGACCGGATCTGTGGATCGAGCCCGCCGAGCGCCTCCGCCACCGCCTCGGGCGGCACTCTCACGCGGCGCAGCTCCACGTGGTCGTATCTGCGGGCGTACTCGACAAGCGCCGCCTCGCCGCGCTCCCGCACCGCGTCGCAGACCGGGCGGACGACATCCAGCGCGGCCGCTACGTCGAACTCCGCGCGCGGGATCTCTCCGCGGTAGTCCAGCGCCTCCCCCCGCGCGAGCCGACCGCGCAGGTCAAGCCGTCGGATCATGCCAGGAGTCTACGAACCCGGCGTGGGGCGCGCGCCGACGGTGCCGCGGACCACCTCACCCGCCGTCGCCACCCCGTACGGTGGCGACCGTGACCGAACACCTTCCCCTCTTCCCGCTGAGCACCGTGCTGTTTCCCGGCATGTCCCTGCCGCTCCTGGTGTTCGAGGAGCGCTACCGGGCTCTCGTGCGCGATCTGCTCGCCAGGCCGGTGGGGCCAGGACGTGCCTTCGGTGTGCTGGCGATCCGCGAGGGTTTCGAGGTCGGCAGCAACAGTCAGCAGTCGGTCCACCGCACCGGGACGGAGGCAGAATGCGTGCAGATCGGTGCCCGCGAGGACGGAACCTTCGACGTGCTGGTCGTCGGCCGACGCAGGTTCCTCGTCAACGGTGTGCGGGAGGGCCCGTCCTACCTGCTCGGGGAGGTGGAATGGCTCGGAGAGCCCGTGGGCGCTGCGGGGCCGGCGGCTCTCACCATGGCTCGTGCGGTCTTCGAGCGATACCGCGAGGCTGTCGCCCGCCTGTACGGCCAGCAGATGCCTGACGTCGACGGGCAGGCAGACCCGCTCCGGCTCTCGTACGCGACAGCCGCGACCGCCTGGCTGCCGCTGCCGGCTCGCCAACGCCTGCTCGAGGTCGGCGACGCGACCACCCGGCTCACGACGATGACGGCCATGCTGCGGGCGGAGCTGGCAGCGATGCGCGCGATCCCCTCGTTGCCGGCGACCAAGCCGGCGGGTTCCGCCTGGTCGCCGAACTAGCCGCGGTCGATCCGACGGCTCGGGGTGCTGGTCGGCCGATCAGTTGACGGTGATCCTGAGCACGCCCTCGAGCCGGTCGGGGCCGACGGGCCGTATGGACACGCCGATCGACGCGAGCGGCTTGAGATTGTCGATGACCTGCTGGGATGCGCCCTGCACGGCCAGCACGTTCACGACCTGGTCCTCGATCCCGTCGAAGTTCAGGTAGAACACCGCCCGAGCTGATTCCGCGTCTGGGACGGCGTTCCGGAACGCCTCGTCGTCTCCGAGGCTCCCCTCACCGGCGAGCTGGTTCGCATAGTCCTTGTTGGTCGCGACGGTGACGAAGCCGTCCCCGTCGACCTTCGTCACCGGCAGTTCGCCGCCGCCGCGGGCGCGGACGAAGTCGGCGAGCTTGTCGAAGACCGCGTCGAACGTGGCGGTGTCGGTGGTGACCCGGGCTCCGAGGCGCAGTTGGGACGGGTCGTTGCCGATGCCCAGGGCGAGGAGGTCGAGTCCGTTCCCATCGAGGGCAACGGTGATGTTGTCCCCGAGAAGCGCCTTGAGATCGTCGGGCAGCACCAGCCCCGTCTCCTGCTGGACCTGCTTGGTGATCACGTCGATGCTCTCGCCCTGGCCGGCCAGCAGCTCACCGAGCGATGACCAGCCCTGGTCGACGGCTGCAGCGGCACCGGACACCGACAGCGCGGCGATCGTCGTGTCCGGGAGGTTGACGACAGGGTTGGTTCCGGTGGATGCGCCCGGCTTGGCTCCGTCGGACACCGCCGCGAGCTCCAGGTAGCTCTCGTTGAAACGCAGCGCCGCCGCCACGGAGTTGGCGCCCTGCGCGATCATCGAGAGTCTCAGCTGAGAGGAGACGGAGCCAGGCGGAATCAGAGCCGCTGCCTGCTGGTAGTCCAGCCACATCGAGGCGACGCCCTGGTCGCCGAGCTGCTTCATGTCCGCGGTGAACGCACCGCTGTGGCTCAGCGGTGAGCTTTCGGCGTCGGACGCGTACCGCGTGGCGAGCGCATCGGTCTTGGCGAACAGGATGTAGCCGCTGCCGACCGGGGCCACGCCGTACGAGCCCACCTTGCCGCCGCATGCGCTGGTGACGTCGGCGAAGCCCTCGATCGCCGCGTCCTGGTCCTGGACCTGAAGTGCGATCGCGAACGAGGGGGTGGGGTCGCCGCCGACCGGTGGCAGTACCGCGACGCCGAGACGGTCTCCGACCCAGGGGGCGATGTCGGTGTCGTAGTCGACGCCGGCGCACGCGCCCCTCCGGTCCTGGGCGATTTCGAAGAGCTTCTTGCGCAGGTCGGTGGAGTCGCTGCTGATCGAGGTGGCGTCGGTGAACGCCGGGAACTTCTGCAGCAGCTGCAGCGCGTTGAGCTTCTGCGCCGCCGACGGGTCCATGTCGATGCGGAAGTACCCGAGCGCTGAGCCTGGCAGCGCCTCGGCCGGCTGGGAGTCCTCACCGGAGTGAGACGAGTAGGCGGCGTACCCGACACCTGCCAGTATCAGCGCGAGCACGACGGAGGCGGCCACCACGAGAAGACCGCGGGCTCCCCGCTTCCCTGCGATGCCGCCGCCGTCACTGTCCATGACGACCGGTGTGCCGCCGGGTGGCGAGCCGAAGGCTCCGTCGCCGGACCGGCTCCACGGGCCGGGGTCGCCAGCCGGCGTCGGCTGATCAGGGTCCGACGCGCGTGGCGGTGTCGGCTCGGCGGGGCCCGGGCCCGACGGTGGGCGGTCGCTGGACAACGTTGACCCCTCTCGACAGACGGCTGAGCCGGAAACGGCCGCGCGCGCGTCAACGCTAGCCGACGATGCGACCCCCGGAGCAGGCTTTCACCGCTTCACGTTCGGTACGAGGGATGCCGCCGCGCTGGGTTCGTCCGCCCGCCACAGCACCGACTGGGTGATCAGCGCGCCCAGCATCGCGCCGATCGGCCAGCTGAACACGACGCCGGTGGCGGTGACCTCGATCGGCGCCGACACCAAGTCACCCACGTGCGCCGAGGCCAGCCGTGGCTTGAGCGGTCCCGGCCCGAATGCCGGCCCGAGCCGGTAGGACAGGTATGACGCGAGCGCCGCACCACCGAGCACGGCGAGCACGGCCACGATTCCGTGCCGGCGGAACACCCCGGCCAGCACGCCGCCGACGACGAGGCCACCCACCAGGCCGGTCACGAAGAACCAGCCGTCGGCGCCGAACTGCAGACCGAGCTGGGTCTCGTCGAGAAAGGCGCCCGACGGCGTCACCTTGTAGTGGGCCACCTGGGTCTGGCCGGCCCAGACGCGCGCGGCAGCGGCCCCCGCCAGCCCGAACACGCCAACCGTGACGACAACAGCGACCACCGCGCTGCGGGCGTCCGGGACCTGCCGCTTCCGGTTCGGGGCCACCTCGTCGGCTGCCTCCGGGACGGTGTCGGGCCAGCCGCGGTTCCATGGCCGGGCCGTGGCGGGAGCATCGGGGGCTCCTCCCGCCGGGTCAACCGGGTCGTGCGCCGACGCGCCGGGCGACGGCACCTGGGCGTGCGGCTCCGGCTGCCGGCGGTCGGTCACGTTGGCCGATCCTATGTCGCCAGACACGAAGGCCCGAGCAACGCCTTGAGGTCCGCCATCAGCGCGGGGGACGGGCTGACCCGCAGCCGGTCGTCGAGCCGCATGAGCTTCGTGTTGCTCTGTGCCAGCAGTCGGAGACGCACCTCGGTCACCCCTGGGTAGGTGCCGAGCACATCCTTGAGCTGCTCGACCAGCGGGGCCGTGCATCGGGTGGCGGCGAGTGTGATGGTCACCGGCCCGGAAGGACGTCGCGCCAGGTCGGGCGCGCTGACATCGGTGGCCTGGAGCTCGGGCTGGTCGTCGCGACGCTTCAGCCGCCCCTTGACCACGAGAACGGCGTCCTCGGCCAGCAGGTGCGATGTCGACTGGTACATGGACGGGAACAGCATCACGTCGATCGCACCCTCGAGGTCCTCGAGCGTGACAACGGCCCACGGATCACCTCGACGGGTCATCTTTCGCTGAACCCCGGTGATCAGCCCGCCGATGGTCACGACAGATCCGTCGGGTCTCTCCTCGTCGGCGATGAGCTGCCCGATCGTCAGGTCGGAGCTCTCGGCCAGGATGTGCTCCAGCCCGAGCAGCGGATGGTCCGAGACGTACAGACCGAGCATCTCGCGCTCGTGGCCCAGCAGCGTCTGCTTGTCCCACTCGGCGATGTCGGGTATGCGCAGGGTCACGGCGCCGAAGTTGCCGTCGTCGATCGAGCCGAAGAGTGAGTCCTGCCCGATCGCTTCGTTCCGCTTGATGTCGGTGAACTGGTCCACGGCGGACTCATGGATAGTCCACAGGGACCGCCGGTTATGGCCCTGGTCGTCGAACGCGCCAGCCTTGATGAGCGACTCGATCAGGCGCTTGTTGCACACCGCCGGTGGGACCTTGGCCATGAAGTCGGGGAAGTCGGTGAACTTGCCCTTGCCCTGTCGGGTCGTGACGATGTCGGCGACCACGCCGGTGCCCACATTGCGGACCGCCGACAGTCCGAAGCGGATGTCTCCGCCCACCGGCGTGAAGTCTGCGTCGGACTCGTTGACATCGGGCGGGAGCACCCTGATGCCCATCCGCCGGCACTCGTTGAGGTAGATCGCCAACCGGTCCTTGTCGACCTGCACGCTGGTGAGAAGGGCCGCCATGTACTCGGCCGGGAAGTTGGCCTTGAGGTAGGCGGTCCAGTAGGAGACCAGGCCGTAGCCCGCGGTGTGCGACTTGTTGAATGCGTAGCCCGAGAACGGCACCAGGATGTCCCACAGTGTCGTGATCGCATCGTCGGAGTAGCCGTTGGCACGCATGCCGTCCCGGAAGGGCACGAACTCGCGCTGCAGGTTCTCGGCCTTCTTCTTGCTCATCGCCTGGCGGAGCAGGTCGGCCTTGCCGAGGGTGTATCCCGCGAGCTTCTGCGGGATCTCTATCACCTGTTCCTGGTACACGATCAGCCCGTAGGTGGGTTCGAGGATCTCCTTCAGCGGCCCGGCCAGCTCGGGGTGGATCGGTGTGATCTCCTGCTTGCCGTTCTTGCGCAGCGCGTAGTTGAGATGCGAGTTGGCCCCCATCGGTCCCGGTCGGTAGAGCGCCAGCACTGCGGCGATGTCATCGAAGCTGTCGGGCCGCATTGCGCGGAGCAGTGACCTCATCGGTCCGCCGTCGAGCTGGAAGACGCCCAGCGTGTCGCCCCGGCCGAGCAGCTCGTAGGTGGCCGGGTCGTCGAGCCCCAAGGTCTCGACCTCGATCACCTCGCCGCGGTTGCGCGCGACGTTGGCCAGCGCGTCGTCGATCATCGTGAGGTTGCGTAGGCCCAAGAAGTCCATCTTCAGCAGGCCGAGGGTCTCGCAGGTCGGATAGTCGAACTGGGTGATGATGGCGCCGTCCTGCTCGCGGCGCATCACCGGGATGACGTCGGTCAGCCGCTGCCGGGACATGATCACGCCTGCGGCATGGACGCCCCACTGCCGCTTCAGGTTCTCCAGCTGTCTGGCGGTGTCGACGATCTTGCGGACGTCGGCGTCGGTCTCGTACAGCGACCGGAACTCGCCGGCTTCGGCGTACCGGGGGTGCTTCTCGTCGAAGATCCCCCCCAGCGGGATGTCCTTGCCCATCACCGGCGGCGGCATCACCTTGGTGATGCGCTCACCCATCGCGAACGGGAACCCGAGCACCCGGGAGGAGTCCTTGATCGACTGCTTGGCCTTGATGGTGCCGAAGGTGACGATCTGTGCGACCCGGTCGTCGCCGTACTTCTCCGTGCAGTAGCGGATGACCTCACCGCGCCTGCGCTCGTCGAAGTCGATGTCGATGTCCGGCATCGAGATCCGTTCGGGGTTGAGGAACCGCTCGAACAGCAGCCCGTGCACCAGCGGGTCCAGCTCGGTGATGCCCATCGCGAAGGCGACGATCGCGCCGGTCGCGGACCCGCGGCCGGGTCCCACCCTGATGCCCTGCTGCTTGGCCCAGCTGATGAAGTCCGCGACGATAAGCAGGTAGCCGGGGAACCCCATCGAGACGATGCACTCGACCTCGCGGTCCGCGCGCGCCCGCGCCGGGGAGGGAACCCCGCCCGGGTAGCGGCGCTGCAGGCCCCGGTCCACCTCCTTGATGAACCACGACTCCTCCGACTCACCCTCAGGAACCGGGAAGCGGGGCATCAGGTTGGCGCCCTCGGTGAACGACACGTCGCAGCGCTCTGCGATCAGCAGCGTGTTGTCGCAGGCCTCGGGCAGCTCGCGCCAGACGTGGCGCATCTCCTGTGGCGTCTTGAGATAGAACTCGTCGGCGTCGAACTTGAACCTGTCGGGGTCGGCGAGCGTGGAACCGGACTGGACGCAGAGCAGGGCTGCGTGACCCACCGCCTCCGCCCGGTGCGTGTAGTGCAGATCGTTCGTGGCGACCAGCGGCAGATGCAGGTCGCCGGCCAGCTTCAGCAGATCGTCGCGGACGCGACGTTCGACATCGAGACCATGGTCCATCAGCTCGCAGTAGTAGTTGCCGGCACCGAAGATGTCCCGGAACTCCGCAGCCGACTCGCGGGCCTGGTCGTACCTGCCCAGCCTCAGGTACGTCTGGACCTCACCGGAGGGACAGCCGGTGGTCGCGATGAGGTCCTTGCCATATCTGTCAAGCAGCTCACGGTCGACCCGCGGCTTGTAGAAGTATCCCTCCAGGGACGACTGCGAGGCCATCCGGAACAGGTCGTGCATGCCCTTGTTGTTGAGGGCGAGCAGGGTCATGTGGGTGTAGGCGCCGGCGCCGGACACGTCGTCGCTGCCGCCGTTGCCCCACTGGACCCGGCGGCGCTCGAATCGGCTGGTGCCCGGTGTCACGTAGGCCTCCAGGCCCACGATCGGCTTGATGCCCTGCGCCCGAGCCGTCTTGTAGAAGTCGAATGCGCCGAAGAGGTACCCGTGGTCGGTGACCGCCAGGGCCGGCATCCGCTGCCGGGCGCACTCGGTGACGAGGTCAGCGACCCTGGCCGCCCCGTCGAGCATCGAGTACTCGGTGTGCACGTGTAGGTGCACGAACGACGGGTCGCTCGGCATCGGTCGACTGCCTCCTTGGCGCCGAAGGACGAGGGTGCCCCGAACCCTCGCAACAACCGCGCGACCTGCCGGAGCTTGCGGCCGGCGGGCCCACGTGGCCGCAGCGGGGAAGACGTCCTCGAAGACTACGCGACGCATCCTGACAGGTCCCCCCGACACTCTTGCGCGGTCAGAAGTCGGGTTGCCGGGCCAGACGAACATCGGGCCTGCGCTCCTCGTTACCGGATCCGTCGGTGAGCTCGACCTCGGTGAAACCGTGCCGGGCGTAGAACCTCCGGGCGCCGACATTGCTCTGGAAGGTCCACAGCTCGAGGCGTTCGGGGCGGAGCCGCTCGGCCAGCGCCAGCAACTGGGCGCCGACGCCCTGCCCGGTGGATGACGGGCGCACGTAGAGCTGATCGATCACCTCCTCGTGCAGGACGAGCACTCCCACGACGACGTGGCCCGCGCAGGCCACCCACGTCTCGCGCTGGGGTATGACAACCGACCTGACCCAGGTCAGAACCTCCTCCGGGCGGTGCACCATGGCCGGGATCGTGTCCGGATTCCTCTCGCGTGACTCGATGAGGATTCCGGCGATCGGCTCGTCGTCCCCGGCTTCGGCACGCCGGAGCCGGATGTTCACGCGCCGTCACGAATGCGGGTGAGGGCCTGCTCCAGATCAGGCGGATAGTCAGACTGGAACTCGACGATCCGGTCGGTGCCGGGATGCACGAACGAGAGGCGCTGGGCGTGCAGCCACTGGCGCCGCAGCCCGAGCCGGCTGGCCAGCACGGGGTCGGCGCCATAGGTGAGGTCGCCGACGCAGGGATGCCTCAGCGCGCTCATGTGCACCCGGATCTGGTGGGTGCGGCCGGTCTCCAGTCGTATCGACAGCAGGCTCGCATAATGGTGGGCCTCCAGCGTCTCGTAGTGCGTGACGCTCGGCCGGCCGTCGGCGACCACGGCGAACTTGTGGTCGTGGCGGGGATGCCTGTCGATCGGCGCGTCGACGGTCCCCCGCAGCGGGTCCGGCAGGCCCTGGACCAGTGCGTGGTAGGTCTTGGCCACGGCGCGTTCCTTGAAGGCGCGCTTCAGGCCCGAGTACGCCCGCTCCGACTTGGCGACCACCATCAGCCCGCTGGTTCCCACGTCGAGCCGGTGGACCACTCCCTGCCGTTCGGCCGCACCGCCGGTGGCGATGTCGAAGCCCGCTCCGGCCAGGTGACCCACGACCGTGGGTCCCGTCCAGCCGGGGCTGGGGTGCGCGGCAACTCCTGCCGGCTTGTCCAGCACCAGGATGTCGGAGTCGTCGTGGATGATGCGTACCCCGGCGACCGTCTCCGGCACCACCGTCACCGGTTCAGCCACCGGTGGGAGCTCGACCTCCAGCCAGGCCCCGGGACGCACCCGGTCGGACTTTCCCGGGCTGGCGCCGTCGAGGCGCACATGACCCCCCTCGACCAGGTCAGCGGCTCTGGACCTGGAGAAGCCGAACATCCTCGCCAGCGCGGCGTCGAGACGTTCCCCCGCCACCCCCTCGGGCACCGACAGCGATCGCACCTCGGCGGTCACGAGTGGGAGCCGTCCAGATGCACGCCGCGCACCGACTGGAGCACGATCAGGCAGGCACCGAGCACGATGGCGGAGTCCGCCGCGTTGAAGATCGGCCAGTTGGGCAGCTCCAGAAAGTCGATCACCCGCCCCCGGAACGGTCCGGGGTCACGGAACAGGCGATCCGTCAGGTTTCCGCAGGCACCACCGAGCAACAGCCCGAGCGCCACCGCCCAGACCGCCGAGCCGAGCCGTGACGACAGACGCACGACCGCGAGCGCCACCCCGATGGCGAGCAGAGACAGCACCACCGTGTATCCCGTCCCGAACGAGAAGGCCGCACCCGGGTTCCGGGTCACCCGAAGGGTCAGCAGCCCGCCGAACAGCGAGACCGGCCGGTCGGCGGAGAGCGTGTGGACCGCGACGACCTTCGAGCCGAGATCCACGAGGAACACGGCAACGGCGACGACGGCGAACAGCCGGATCCGCCGGCCGGCCGGCACCCGTTCGCCGGTCGTGTCGCGGATCTCGCCGGGGCTCCCGCGGCCGCCGGGATCTCCCGCGGAGTCAGTCAGCGGCGTTCCTCGCGTTGTTTGCACGGCACGCACAGTGTGGCACGGGGGAAAGCCATCAGCCGCATCTTGCCGATCGGGTTACCGCAGCGCTCGCAGATGCCGTAGGTGCCGTCCTGGATTCGTGACAGCGCCCGCTCGACCTGTTCGAGCATCTCCCGATGCTGCGCGACGATCGCCATCTCATGGTCCCGTTCGAAGGTGTTGGAGCCGACGTCCGCCTGGTCGTTGCCCGCGCCGTCACCGTTGTCGCGCATGAGGGTGCGGACGTCATTGTCGGCTTCGGCGATCTCAGACTGAAGACGCTTGGCGTCCGTCTGCAGCTCCCCGCGGACCTCCTGCAGCTCCTTGGGCGTCCATGGCGCCTCATCCTCACGGACCACCAGACGCCGGGCATGCTTGCGAGCGGCGGCCTTCTTCGCCGGCGTCCGCTTGCCGGCCGAGGCGGCAGCACCCGGTCCCGACGACGCGGCCGCTGCCGCGGACGCTTTCCTGCCGCGGCCGAACCGCCCGGCCAACGACCGCCTGGCCTCACCCGGTCGCCCACCGGCCCGCTTGGACGCCGCGCCTCCGGCGTCCCGTGCGGCAGCCTTCTTGGCCGTGCCTTTCCGTGCGCCGTGCTGTGCGCCGCCCTTCTCTCCGGTGCCCTTTCGTGCGGTTCCCTTCGGTGCCGGCGCCTTCTTGGCGGCCCTCTTGCGTGCCGGGCCACTTCCCGGGGCAGACTTGCGCGCCGTCGCCTTCTTGGCGCCTGCCTTCTTGGCCGCGGCCTTCTTGCCGGCCGGACGCTGGCCCGGGGCCTTCTTGGCCGCCGGCGCGACCTCACCGCCGGTGGCGGCCTGGCCGGCAGAGTCGTTGATCGGAGCCGAATTCATCGAGCGGACCCCTTTGATGATGTCGAAGCTGAGTACCGCCAGAGACGGTGCGGAGAGGATAGGCGCCCGAGCCGTACGAAACAACTGGGCGCACCCGCAATTGTGCTCCGAGTCACATGACCGCCCCGGACGCGCTCGGCGGTGCACGCGGAAACCAGGTGCCCGCAGTGGCGCTGATCTGGCAGAATGTGCGCACCGCAAGGCGTGGATGGGACCAGTAACTCCTACGCGAGCCGCAAGCGATCCGGGGACGGTGTGAGCCCGGAGGCAGACCTGGAGCCAAGATCAGCCCGGAGCCGCCGGAAGAAACGCAGCCCGCCACCAGGGACGCGGACTAGACCCGGCCGCGGTGAGACAGAGAGGGCCTGAGCGACGTCATCGGCGTCGTCGGGTCAAGGAGGGTGGTACCGCGGGAGGCGTCGCTGGGACGCCGATCGTCCCTCTGCCAGGAGAACCCGGGGTCGTGAGACCCGGACCACTGACGGAGATGTGATGGCCAGCGGTTACCGCCATGTACCTAGCCAGGTCGACCTGCCCGCCCTCGAACGGGCGGTCACCGCCTTCTGGGCCGACAACGACACCTTCGCCAAGTCCCTTGACCAGACTCGGTCCGGGCCGCGATGGACGTTCTACGAGGGCCCTCCGACCGCCAACGGGGTACCCGGAACGCACCACGTGGAGGCTCGGGTGTTCAAGGACGTGTTCCCAAGGTTCCGCACGATGCAGGGGCAGTGGGTCGAACGCAAGGCCGGTTGGGACTGCCACGGCCTGCCCGTCGAGCTCGCGGTGGAGAAGGAGCTCGGCTTCACCGGCAAGCGAGACATCGAAGAGTACGGAGTGGCCGCGTTCAACGCCAAGTGCCGGACGTCGGTGATGCGCAACGTTGCCGCGTTCGCCGAGGTCACGACCCGGATGGGCTACTGGGTCGACATGGACGACCCCTACCGGACGATGGACCCGGCGTACATCGATTCGGTGTGGTGGTCGCTGAAGCAGATCCACCAGCGTGGGCTGCTGGTCGAGGACCATCGGGTGGCGCCGTACTGCCCACGCTGCGGCACCGGCCTGTCCGACCACGAGCTGGCGCAGGGCTACGAGACGGTGGTCGACCCCTCGGTCTACGTGCGGTTCCCGCTGACCTCCGGCCCCTATGCTGACAAGGCGTCGCTGCTGGTCTGGACGACCACGCCCTGGACGCTCGTCTCCAACACCGCCGTCGCTGTGCATCCCGATGTCACCTACGTCGCGGCCTCGGACGGCAACGAGACGTTGATAGTTGCCGAGACACTGCTCGGGCAGGCTCTGGGCGAAGGCTGGAACGTCGACGCCGCGATGTCGGGGTCCGAGCTCGAGCGCTGGACCTACTGCCGGCCGTTCGAACTCGTGGAGTTCCCGGCACCTGCCCACTACGTCGTGCTCGCGGACTACGTCACGACCGAGGACGGTACCGGTCTGGTGCACCAGTCACCGGCGTTCGGTGAGCACGACATGCGGGTCGCCCGCCGGTACGGGCTACCTGTCGTCAACCCGGTGCGTCCCGACGGGCGCTTCATGGAGACCACGCCGCTGGTCGGCGGGCAGTTCTTCAAGCATGCGGACGCCCCGCTGGTGGCCGACCTGGAGTCTCGCGGGCTGATGTTCAGGCATCTGCCCTTCGAACACTCCTACCCGCACTGTTGGCGCTGCCACACGCCGCTGATGTACTACGCCCTGCCCTCGTGGTACATCCGCACCACCGCGATCAAGGATGAGCTGCTCGCCCAGAACGAGACCACAACGTGGTTCCCCGAGACGATCAAGTGGGGACGCTACGGTGACTGGCTGCTCAACAACGTCGACTGGGCGCTCTCGCGCAGCCGCTACTGGGGAACCCCGCTGCCGATCTGGCGCTGTCCGGCCGGTCACCAGACTTGCGTCGAGTCACGCGCCGAGCTGGCGGAGCTGGCCGGCAGGGACCTGTCCGAGCTCGATCCACACCGGCCGTTCGTGGACGAGGTGACGCTGGCCTGCCCCGAATGCGGCCAGCGGGCCCGCCGGGTGCCCGAGGTCGTCGACGCCTGGTACGACTCCGGGTCGATGCCGTTCGCCCAGTGGGGGTACCCGCACCTGGAAGGCTCCGAGGAGCGGTTCAAGGCTGCCTACCCGGCGCAGTTCATCTGCGAGGCGATCGACCAGACCCGCGGCTGGTTCTACACGTTGATGGCTGTCGGGACGCTGGTGTTCCACCAGACGTCGTACGAGAACGTCCTCTGCCTCGGCCACATCGTCGCCGAGGACGGCCGGAAGATGTCGAAGCATCTCGGCAACGTCCTCGAACCGCTGCCGCTGATCGACCGGCACGGCGCGGACGCCGTCCGCTGGTTCATGCTGGCCTCGGGGTCGCCGTGGGCAGCTCGACGCATCGGCCACAACGCCATCCAGGAGGCCGTCCGCAAGGTACTGCTGACGTACTGGAACACCGCGGCGTTCCACGTGCTGTACGCGCGGACCGCCGGATGGAAACCGGGCGGACCGCTTCCCGCCGTGGCCGAACGTCCGGTGCTCGACCGGTGGCTGGCATCTGTGACCGCAAGGCTGAGTCACGACGTCACCGTCGCGATGGAGGGCTTCGACACCCAGCGCGCCGGGCAGCTCATCGCCCAGTTCGTCGATGATCTGTCCAACTGGTACGTGCGCAGGTCGCGACGAAGGTTCTGGAGCGGTGACCCCAGTGCGCTCGGCACGCTGCACGACACGCTCGAGGTGCTGACCCGGCTGATGGCTCCGCTGACGCCGTTCATCACCGAGCAGGTGTGGCAGGACGTCGTGCGATGCGTCGTCGACGACGCGCCGGAGTCGGTGCATCTAGCGTCGTGGCCGGCCACCGACCCATCAGTGGTGCGCGACGAGCTGGTCGCGCAGGTCTCCCTGGCCCGCCGCTTGATCGAGCTCGGACGGGGCGCGCGAGCAGCAGCTGACATCCGTACGCGCCAGCCGCTGCGGCGCGCCCTGGTGACGACACGGGCATGGAACGCGTTACCAGAGGAGCTGCGGGCGGAGATCTGTGACGAGCTGAACGTCGGCGCGCTCGAGCCCTTGTCGGTGGCAGGTGCTGATCTTCTCGACTACACCACGAAGGCGAACTTCCGGGCGCTCGGCAAGCGGTTCGCGACGAGGACACCCCTTGTCGCGGCGGCGATCGCTGCCGCGGACAGCGCCGCGCTCGCCGGTTCGCTGGCGCGGACCGGCAGGGCCACGGTCCTGGTCGACGGAGAGGAGCTCCAGGTCTCGGGCGACGAGGTCGTCGTGTCGGAGCGGCCGCGGAAGGGATGGTCAGTGGTCAACGACCAGGGCGAGACGGTTGCGCTCGACGTCGAGCTCACCCCGGAACTGCTTCTGGCCGGCCGGGCCCGCGAGGTCGTCCGGCTGGTGCAGGAGGCCCGGAAGCAGAGTGGTTTCGAGGTCAGCGACCGTGTCGACCTGTGGTGGCAGGCCGACGGCGACACGGCAGACGCGGTGCGCACCCACGCCGACCTGATCGCGGAGGAGGTGCTTGCGGGCTCCATGCAGCAGGGCAGTCCTGACCCGTCGTCAGGTTTGACGCCCCACCACGACCCAGGGCTCGAAGTGACGTTCTGGTTGTCGCGGCGTGCTGGCTGAAGGCCCAACCCGTCGCCGCGGGGTGCTCATCACGCGTCGTCACCCAGCAGCGAGCGCAGGCGCTCCGGTGTGCCGTCGGCCTCGCCGTCCGTCAGCGGTGAAGCAGCAACCTCGGTGTCGCCGTCGAGCACCTGCAGCTGTTGCTCGAAGTAGGCCTTGAGCCGGCCGCGGTACTCACGCTCGAAGGTCCGCAGCGCGCCGACCTCCTGCTCCAGCGACTCACGCTCGGTGTCGAGGGCACTGAACAGCAGCCGCCGCCGTTCGGCGGTCTCCTCGTCCAGACGCTCAGACCGAGAGTGTGCCTCCGACTCCAGCTGCTCCGCCAGGCTGCGGGCCTCGGACTCCAGCCGCTCCGCCTTGGTACGTGCCTCGGCGATGATCTTGTCCGCGTTCTCCTTGGCCTCGGTGACCAGCTCGTCGGCATTGCGGCCGGCGATCTCGAGTAGCCGAGTGGCGGCGCTGGACGCTTCCCCGATGGACATCGTCGCGGCCGGGGCACGGCCCGGAGCGGCGTCGGCGGCCACTGCGTCGGGTGGCGTCCCCGCAGTCGTGCCCGCGGTCCCCAGCCTGGCTTGCAGGTCCTCGCGCTCCTTGGCGAGTCGTTCGAGCTCGGTCTCGACCTCGTCGAGGAACTGGTCGACCTCCCCCATGTCGTAGCCCTCACGAAGGCGCACAGGAGTGAAGCGCTTGCTGCGCACATCCTCAGGAGTCAGCGGCATGAGCTCACCTCAACGTCGACAGCAGATCCGATGCAGTCCCAACGAGACCGTCGCCAGACACCGTACCCCGTCGGACAGAGGAGAGCGGCGGCGCCGAAGTGCCCTCAGCTCAACAGCAGCGCCGAGTTGAGCGCCTTCAGGAGATAGACAGCGACCAGTAGCAGCATCAGGCTGAGATCCAGGGCGATCGACCCCAGCCGGAGCGGGGGGATCACCCGCCGGATCGCCCGCAGCGGCGGATCGGTCGCGCTGTAGACCCCCTCGAGCACGACGAGGATAACGCCACTGGGGTGCCACGACCGGGCGAACATCTGTACCCAGTCAACGATGAACCTGGTGAACAGCAGAACTATGTAGAACCACAGCACAATCTCGATGAGGTAACCGACGACCTTCACCTAGACGACTCCGAACACTCGCAGCGGAAGACTGTTCCTGCCCAACGAACGGTCCGGGTCGCACCGTCAGCTCTGGTTGAAGAACCCACCCTCGGCGATTCGTTGCTTGTCCTCGGCTGCCACGAACACGTTAGGAGGTGAGAGCAGGAAAACTCTGTTGGTGACGCGCTCAATGGTGCCACGTACCGCGAAGACCAGTCCGGCGGCGAAGTCGACCAGTCGCTTGGCGTCGTTGTCGTCCATCTCGGACAGGTTCATGATCACCGGCACGCCTTCGCGGAAGTTCTCGCCGATCGTGCGGGCCTCGTTGTAGGTGCGCGGGTGCAGGGTCGTGATCCTGGAGAGCTCGGCGGGCACGGGTACCGACGAGGGCCGTGGGCGCCGCTCGGCGAGCTGGGCGACCGTGGCGCCGCCCTCTCCGCGTGTCGGCTGGGACCGGGACATCTCGGGCTCGGCGTCCTCGTCGTACACGTCGGCATCGTCGTCGTACCGGTCGCTGTCCTCGAGCAGGCCCAGGTAGACACCAACCTTGCGCATCGCGCCGCTCATGACTCGTTCGACCTCCGGTGTGCCAGGGGATCCGCCGCGTCTGACACTACCGGAGCGGTGGCCTCAGCCCGAGTACCGCGCTGCCGACTCGGACGTGTGTCGCGCCGGCTCGCACGGCTGCCTCGAGGTCGCCGCTCATTCCTGCGGACAGCCACGTCGCCAGCGGATGCTCGCTTCGGAACTCGCGCGCGAGATCGGCCAGCCGACCGAAGGCATCCACGGGATCGACCCCGAGCGGGGCCACGGCCATCAGCCCGCGCAGCGCCAGGGAGTCGGCACCCTCGATGGCGGAACCCAGCTCGCCCAGCTGGTCCGGCCTGGCTCCCCCTCGGTGGCTGGCCGTCGAGTCCTCGAGGCTGACCTGGACGAGACACTCGACGGTGCGCCCCGCCGCATGGGCTCCTCTCGAGAGCCCTCGCACGAGAGCGGTCCGGTCGACCGAGTGCACAACGCTGGCGTAGCCGGCGACAGCTGGGGCCTTGTTCGACTGGAGCCGGCCGACGAAGTGCCAGCAGACCTCCAGACCTGCGCACTCGCGGACCTTCGCCTGTGCCTCCTGGTGTCGGTTCTCCGCGACGTCGCGGACGCCGAGCGCCGCGAGCCGTCTCACGTCAGAGGCGGGGAAGGTCTTGGTGACCACGACGAGCGTCACCTCGTCCGGAGATCTGTCTGCTGCCGCACACGCGGCCTCGATGCGGCTGTGGACCCGGCGAAGGCCGCTGTCCAGCTCCTCGGCACGGGTGTCGCTCATGGACGCATTCCCACCAGCCCGGCCAGCCGTCCGCTGCGCCGGCCGTCCCGGCGGTATGAGTAGAGATCTGCGCTCTCGGCGGTGCAGCGTGATTCGTCGACGACCGCGCATCCCGCCCGGGCAAGCTGGGCCCGGACGCCGGCACCGAGGTCGATCGACGGAGTGCCCCACGACGTCTGGGCGTACGACTCCGGCACCGAGGCGGCGACCTCGGCACGCAGCGCGGAAGGTACCTCGTAGCACCCCCCGCAGATGTGCGGACCCAGCCAGGAGGTGATCTGCGTCGCGCCATGCTCGTGCATAGTGGCGAGGGTCGCGGCGATGATCCCGGCCGCCATCCCCCGACGACCTGCGTGGGCGCACCCCACGACACCGTGCACGGTGTCGGCGAACAGCACCGGCACACAGTCGGCTGCGCGCACGCACAACACGACGCCGGGAAGGGCAGTGACGAGAGCGTCGGCCGATCCGATCGCATCGCCGTGGTCCCGAACGACGACGACGTCGGTGCCGTGGACCTGGCTCATCCGCACGACGCGTTCAGGTCCGACATCCAGGGCGGCGGCGACCAGCGCGAAGTTGCGTGACACGGTCTCGGCGTCGTCACCCGACGCAGCGCTGAGATTGAGGGAGTCGAACGGTGCGGGGCTCACTCCCCCGTGGCGGTCGGTGAACGCAACCGCCACCGGCCCCGCGGTGTCGGTGCTCGCGAACACCTACTTGAGGAAGTCCGGTACGTCCAGCCCGCCGTCAGGCTCGTCGAACTCGATCCGGCGCGGGTGCATCGGCGCCGCGGGCTGCTGCGAGCCGGCCGGTTGCTGCGCCTGAGCGCCCACCGTCGCCGGCTGCCTGGCGGCTGGTGCCTCCTGTTGGGGGCGCGCCGGCTGTGCGTACGAGTCGGGGGTGGTCGAGGGGTCGCTCGGGAGACGCTCGCGGCGCAGTGCCGGCTGTGCCTGGTCTCTGCGCTTGGGCATGCCGCCGTCGAACCCTGCGGCGATGACTGTGACGCGGACTTCGTCGCCGAGGGCATCGTCGATGACGGTGCCGAAGATGATGTTGGCCTCCGCATGCGCCGCCTGGGAC
>JBKPNJ010000137.1:0-8175 GCA_046732575.1 Actinomycetota bacterium | reverse complement strand
CTGTAGCCGGACGTGAAGTGAGCCCGCCGCAGTCCTCGGATCAGCCCGGTCAGGGCGACGCCGTGGTGGGTGGCGTGGTGGCCGGTGGCGTCGTCGGTGGTGTGGCCTGAGTCGTCGGGGCGCTGGGCGGCGGGGAGGTCGTCGGCGGTGCGGTGGTCGGCGGCGCGCTGGTCGACGGCGGTGTCGCGGTCGTCGGCGTCGCCGTCGGTGGCGTGGTCGGCGGCGGCGGCGTGGGCGCCGAGGCCGACGACGGCGTGCCGGTGGTCGTCGCATCGGTCGTCGACGGGGCCTGCGCATACGAGGGGGTGGCTGCGGGGACCGGGACCGGCGCGCCACCGGTAAGGAAGGCCGGGTCGGGGAAGTCGCGGCACGCACGACCGGCCAGCGCGTGGTCCATGTACGTCGTCCACGTGCGGGCCGGATAGTCACCGCCGAAGAACGTGCTCAGGCCGCCGACCCCGTCCAGGTCTGCGGTGCCGTCCTTGCCCCTCACATACATCACCGCGGTCGACAGTCGCGGCGTGTAGCCGACGAACCAGGCCGAGGTGACGGTGTCCGGACGCAGGGCCGCGGTGCCGGTCTTGGCCGCGGCCGGGCACCGCAGTGACTGCGCGGCGGTTCCCGTGCCGCTGGAGCTCTCGACCACCTGGCTGAGCGCGTAGGTCACGTCGGAGGAGACATCCGCCTCGAAGGCCCGCTTCTCGGTGCTCTCGTGCTGGTAGCGCACGGCGCCGTCGGCGTCGGTCACCTTCTCGATGAGAAACCACTGCGACGCGCGGCCTTGCGCCGCGAACGTCGCGTAGCCGTTGGCCATGTCCACCGCCGTCACGTCGCCGGTGCCGAGGGCGACGCCGCTGTTGGCGTTAAGCCCCGGAGCGTCACGCGGGATACCGGCCCGTACCGCCGCGTCGACGACCTTCACCGGGCCGTTGGGTATCTGCCCGGTGAGATCTGCGTAGGCGGTGTTCGACGACACCTCGGTCGCGGTGAGCAGCGAGATGTAGCCGTACTGCGTCCCGAACTCGTTGCTCAACGTCGTGCCGTCGGGATAGGTGTAGCTGTTGCCGTCGAAGGTGTCGTAGAGGCTGACCCCGGACTCCAGGCCGGCTGCGAGCGCGAACGGCTTGAACGACGAACCCGGCTGGCGACCTGTCAGCGCCCAGTTGCGCTGGTCGTCGACGTAGTCGGGGCCCCCGTACATCGCCCGCAAGGCACCGGTCCCCGGTTCGACCGAGGCGATCGCGATATGGACACCCCTGGCGCTGTCGTGCGGCCGCTCCTCACGCACCGCCGTCCGGGTGGCGTTCTGGGCCTGCCAGTCCAGGGTCGTGGTGATACGCAGACCGCCGCCGTAGATCTCGGAGTCCGACAGCCCCTGGGCGCGAAGCTCCTGCTCCACCAGCGCGAGCACGTAACCCTTCGGCCCGCCGAGCCGGTTCTTGACCTCCATGACCGGGAACGGGGGCAGTCGGCGCTCGTAGCGGGCAGCCAGGCCCGGGTCGAGCTTGCCCATCTCGACCATGCCGTCGAGCACGTAGCGATAGCGGGCCAGCAGCGGCGCCGCATTGTCCTTGTCGACGCCCGGGTCGAGACCGCTGGGCGAGTTCAGGATGGAGGCGAGCACGGCACCCTGGGCGACGGTCAGCTCACCGGCCGACTCGTCGTAGAACGCGCGGGCAGCGGCCTCGATGCCGTAGGCGCCACGACCGAAGTAGATCGTGTTGAGGTATCCCTGGAGGATCTCGGTCTTGCTCTGCTCCCGCTGGATCTTGACCGCCAGGAACGCTTCCTTGATCTTTCGCGTCCAGGTGCGCTCCTGCGAGAGGTACAACACCTTGACGTACTGCTGGGTGATCGTCGACGCCCCCTGCGTCGACTCGCTGTGCAGGTTGCTCCACGCCGCCCGGACGATGCCCTTGGGGTCGATGCCGCTGTTGGAGTAGAAAGACCTGTCCTCCGCCGCGATCACGGCATCCTGCACGTGCTG
Organism: Actinomycetota bacterium; assembly: GCA_046732575.1. GTDB lineage: Bacteria > Actinomycetota > Actinomycetes > Propionibacteriales > Nocardioidaceae > JBKPNJ01. Next base: position 6,188 of record JBKPNJ010000137.1, on the reverse strand, counting down.
CGGTACGTCGGACAGGGATACGTTGACCCGGTCCTGCGAGGCGAACGTCCCCATGATGTGCTCGCCGTCGGAGTAGTACACGAATGACGTCTGGGCCTGGAAGTCCTTGTTGGGGTCCGGGATGTCGGTCATCCGATAGGCGACGAACACCGCGACGACCAGGCCGACGAGGAGCACCGAACCGGTGATCAGCAACCACTTGACGGTCCGGAAGAGCCTGCCGCGCCTGCGCCTGGTCTTCGTCGGCGCCCGGCCGTCGCCGCCCTCCGGCTCCGTCTCGGGCGAGGGCTCCTGATCGGTCACGATTCCCCCCTGGTCCCCCGGTCGACCGGGCGGACCGCCGAGCCGCACCGGGTTCGGCCATCCCAGGGTACGGCTTCTCTCCCGCGTTCCGAGGCCGGCGGCCACTGGAAACCCGTCCGCCCGACGGTGGACCACCCCGGTGGCTCACCACGTTGCAGGCGCCCCGATGTATCGGTACGATACATGCAGCCGATAGGTGAGACGCCTTGCCACACGCTTTCGGCTGGAGTGGGCACACGATTGGAGTCCTCGCGTGGCCAAGCGCGGCGAGTCGCTCGAGCTGGCGGTCCTGGGACTGCTGCATGAGTCGCCGATGCACGGCTACGAGCTGCGCAAGCGGGTCACGGCGCTGCTGGGATGGGGGCGGGTGCCGTCGTTCGGATCGCTGTACCCATGCCTGAAGGAGCTGCTGCACGATGGCCTCATCACCGAGGACACCGACGCCAGCGTACGCAGCGGTCGGCGAGCCCGGATCGTCTACAAGCTCACGGCAGAGGGCAAGGAACGCTTCGCGACGCTCGTCGCGCAGGCGGGCCCGGCCACCTGGGAGGACGACTCCTTCGGTGTCCGCTTCGCGTTCTTCGCGCGAACCGACGCCGAGACGCGACTCCGCATCCTCCAGGGCCGCCGGACCAGGCTCGAGGAACGTCTCGATGGCGTGCGGATGGCTGTCGCACGCACCCGCGAGCGGGTCGACGCCTACACGCTGGAGATGCAGCGGCACGGGCTGGAGTCCGCCGAGCGCGAGGTCCGCTGGCTCTCGGAGCTGATCGAGCACGAAGAGCACGGCACGCAAGACGGTGACGGGAACCTCCCGCCGGCCGAGTCGATCGACAACGATTAGGAGACCCGATGGGTTCGGTTCGTGTAGCGATCGTCGGCGTGGGCAACTGTGCCACGTCGCTGATCCAAGGCGTGCACTTCTACAAGGATGCCGACCCGGCCGCGAAGGTGCCCGGGCTGATGCACGTGAAGTTCGGCGAGTACCACGTCGGCGACGTGGAGTTCGTCGCCGCATTCGACGTCGACGCCAAGAAGGTCGGCTTCGACCTCTCCGAGGCGACGACCGCGAGCGAGAACAACACGATCAAGATCACCGACGTCCCCCCGCTCGGGGTGACAGTGCAGCGCGGTCACACCCTCGACGGGCTCGGCAAGTACTACCGCGAGACCATCGAGGAGTCCGACGCCGACCCGGTCGACGTCGTAGAGGTGCTCAGAGAGACCGGCGCCGACGTGCTCGTGTCATACCTTCCGGTCGGGTCCGAGGACGCGGACAAGTTCTATGCGCAGTGCGCGATCGACGCCCGAGTCGCGTTCGTCAACGCGCTTCCGGTCTTCATCGCCTCCGACCCGGTGTGGGCGAAGAAGTTCGAGGACGCCGGCGTTCCGGTGATCGGTGACGACATCAAGAGCCAGGTCGGCGCCACGATCACCCATCGCGTGCTGGCCAAGCTGTTCGAGGACCGCGGGGTGGTGCTCGACCGCACCTACCAGCTCAACGTGGGCGGGAACATGGACTTCAAGAACATGCTCGAGCGCGATCGCCTCGAGTCCAAGAAGGTGTCCAAGACCCAGGCCGTGACGTCCAACATCAGCCACGACCTGGGCGCCCGGAACGTCCACATCGGCCCCTCCGACTATGTGCAATGGCTCGACGATCGCAAGTGGGCGTACGTCCGGCTCGAGGGCCGCGCGTTCGGTGACGTGCCGATCAACTTGGAATACAAGCTCGAGGTGTGGGACTCGCCCAACTCGGCCGGCATCATCATCGACGCGATCCGGGCGGCGAAGATCGCCAGGGACCGTGGCATCGGCGGCGCCCTGCTCTCGGCTTCGTCGTACCTGATGAAGTCGCCACCGGTGCAGCGGCCCGACGACGAGGGCGCGGCTTCGGTGGAGCGGTTCATCAGCGGCGAAGAGCTCCGCTGAGCGGGTAGGCCGTGCGACCCGGGCGTGGGTGCGGCCGGGCAGACTTGGGCTGTGCGCTTTGTCCGTGACCTCCGTTACCTGCTCCGTGGCGAGGGCTTCCGGCGGCTGTTCGCCGTGCGCATCGTCGGTCAGCTTGGTGACGGCGTCTTCCAGGTGGCGCTCGCGTCCTACATCCTGTTCTCGCCGGAGCGGCTACCAACCCCCGGCGCGATAGCCGGCGCTTTCGCCGCCGCGCTGCTGCCCTTCAGCCTGCTCGGGCCGTTCACCGGGGTGCTGCTGGACCGCTGGTCCCGCCGCCAGGTGCTGGTGGTCTCCAACCTGGCAAGGGTTGTGCCCGTACTGGCGCTGGCCGCCGTGGTTGCCGCCGACAAGACCGGCCCGATGCTGTTCGGGCTCATCCTGGTCGCGCTCAGCATCAACCGGTTTCTGCTGGCCGCCCTGTCGGCCGGTCTGCCGCACGTCGTGCCCCGTGCTGAGCTGGTGATGGCCAACGCGGTCACGCCGACCAGCGGCACGCTGGCGTTCATGGCCGGACTGGCGACCGGCACCGGGGTGCGCGCCGGCGCGACCACGTTGGGTGGCTCGGGGAACGTGGTGGTCCTCGTCGCGGCCGCGTTCAGCTATGTGGGTGCGGCTCTCATCGCGACCCGCATGGCGCGAGGGCTGCTCGGTCCTGACCTGGAAACAGAACCCCCGGCGGCACGGGAGGCGGTCCGGCACATCGCCCGTGGCCTCCTGGAGGGCGGCAGGTATCTGAGGCGGGTTCCGCCGGCGTCGCTCGGGCTGGCCGCGATCGGGTCACACCGCTTCTTCTACGGGCTCTCGTCCGTCGGGACCATCCTGCTGTACCGCAACTACTTCAACGACCCCACCGACACCGACGCGGGCCTGCAGGGGCTGTCGATAGCGGTGCTCGTGTCCGGGCTCGGCTTCCTCGCCGCCGCGCTGGTGACGCCATCAGCCGCCCGCCGGGTCGGCAAACAACGGTGGATCGTGCTGATGCTCTCCGTCGCCTCCGTGGCCGAGGTGGTGCCTGGCGGCTTCTTCACCGTGCCCTCACTGCTGGCCGCGGCGTTCGTCCTCGGTCTGGCGGCGCAGGCGATCAAGATCTGCGTCGACACACTGGTCCAGGAGTCCGTCGACGACGCCTTCCGCGGTCGCGTCTTCGCGATCTACGACGTCATCTTCAACGTCTCGTTCGTAGCCGCAGCGGGCGTGGGCGCACTCGTCTTCCCCCTCACTGGGAAGTCCTACTCGGTGCTGGCCGCCATCGCCGCCGGCTATGCCCTTACCGCCCTTGCCTACGCGCGTCTCACCACCGCCACTCTCGTCGCGGCGCCCGGGCTGCCGGGCGAGTCGACCTAGTGACGGCGGGCGTTCCACCACGCGAGCAGCTCCTGGCGAGCGCGCTCCTCACCGAGCGGTCCCTGGTCGATCCTCAGCTGGAGGAGGTGGTTGGAGGCCTGGCCGACCAGCGGGCCGGGCTCGAGCCCGAGGATGGCCATGATCTGCCTGCCGTCGAGGTCGGGGCGCATGGCCGCCAGCTCCTCCTCCTCGGACAGCCGGTCGATCCGTTCCTCGAGCTCGTCGTAGGCCCGGGCCAGCCGCTCGGCCTTGCGCACGTTGCGCGTCGTGCAGTCCGCCCGGGTGAGGACGTGCAACCGCTCGAGCTGGTCACCTGCGTCGCGCACGTAACGGCGGACGGCCGAGTCCGTCCAGTCACCGGCTCCGTATCCGTGGAAGCGCAGGTGCAGCTCGATCAGCTTGGCGACCGCCTCGATCTGGTCGTTGGAGAACCGCAGAGCCTTCAGCCGCTTGCGCGCCAGCTTCGCGCCGACCACATCGTGATGGTGGAAGGTCACCAGTCCACCGGCCTCGAAGCGCCGGGTCCTCGGCTTCCCGATGTCGTGCAGCAGAGCCGCCAGCCTGGTGATGAGATCCGGTCCGCCGCCGGGCAGACGTGACTCCAGGAGAACTGCACGCTCGAGCACCATGAGCGTGTGTTCGTACACATCCTTGTGCCTGAAGTGCTCATCGCGCTCGAGGCGCAGCGCCGGAAGCTCGGGCAGGATCGGTTCGGCGAGGCCGGTCCGCACCAGCAGCTGCAGGCCCAGCGTCGGGTACGGCGACAGGAGCAGCTTGACGAGCTCGTCGCGGATCCGCTCCGCCGACACGATCTCGATCCGGCTCACCATCTCGGTCATCGAGTCGACGATGCCGGGATCGACGCGGAAGCCCAGCTCACCCACGAACCGGGCCGCGCGGAGCATCCGCAGCGGATCATCGGCGAAGGACTGCTCCGGCGTGGAGGGGGTGCGCAACACCCGTTCCTCGAGATCGCGCCGGCCCCCGAACGGGTCCACGAACTCACCCGACGGCAGCGACAGTGCCATCGCGTTCACGGTGAAGTCGCGGCGGGACAGGTCGCCGAGGAGTGAGTCGCCGAAGTCGACCACCGGCTTGCGCGACGACGGCTGGTAGGCATCACTGCGGAAAGTCGTTATCTCCAGGTTCCGACTCCCCTTCCGCGCGCCGATGGTGCCGTACGCACGCCCGACGTCCCAGTGCGCGTCGGCCCATCCCCCCACCAGCCTCTGGGTCACCTCAGGTCGCGCGGACGTGGCGAAGTCGAGGTCGATGTCATTGATCGCCCGACCAAGCTTGGCGTCGCGCACCGAGCCGCCCACCAGAGCGATCTCGTGCCCTGCCGCTGTGAACAGCGATCCCAGCTCGCCGATCACCGGGTCACTGCGGAGCAGCTCCTCCAGGCAGCCGTCCGCGGCGTCGGCAGGACCCGGCTGGGACGCCCCGGGGGTTCGCGAGTCAGGCACGGGCAGCCATCGTATTGACAGTTAGCATCTGTGTGTGCCCCGCCCGTGCCTGGAAACCGCGTGAGACTGGCCGCACGGACTGTCGGCCGGTTCCTCCCGGTGCTCGTGATCGCGGCGGCCACTGTGCCCGGTGCACTACTCCCGGCGTCCCTGGCGCCCCCGGCACAGGCATCCGAGGCAGAGCCGTTGACGATCAGCATCTCCTCGATCTCCCCCTCGACGCTGCTCCCGGGCGAGCCGGTGCGGGTCGCTGGTTCGGTCACCAATGCCGACACCTCGCCATGGACACATCTGCAGGTCTATCTCGTCCTCTCACCCAGGCCCATGACAACTGCCGGCGAGCTGGACAACGCGCTGGCCAGCGAACCGGACGCCCTCATCGGGCCTCGCATCATCAGCACAACCCCGAAGCAGACGTGGGTCGAGATGGGGGATCTGGCCCCGGGGGCGACCAAGGGCTACCAGCTCGACGTCGCATACCGCAAGCTCGGCATCAGCCGAGCTTCAGGCGTCTACTGGTTGGCCGTACACGTCCTCGCCACCGATCCTGACGGGACCCGCGACACCACCGCCGATGCACGCGCGCGGACGTTCATCCCTCTCGTCGCGACCCCGGCCGGTTCACGTCCGGTGAGGCTGTCTCTGCTCTGGCCGCTGACCGAGCCCGTACGCAGTCCCCGGCCAGGCGTGTTCCTCGACGACAACGTCGGCGCGGCGATGGCAACAGACGGGCGCCTCAACCGACTGCTCCACATGACGATCGGTTGGCAGGACCGGATCAACTGGGTCATCGACCCCGCCGTGGTCCAGGCCGCCCGGACGATGGCCGGTGGATACGTCGTCAACGACGGGAGCCGACCGCGGCCTGGCGATTACTCCGACGACGCGAGCAGCTTCCTCGCCGATTTCCGCGACCAGGTCGGATCGACCACGCAGCTGTCCGTCCCGTTCGGCGACCCGGACGTGACGGCACTGGCGCACTCGGGCCGGGGCGCGCTGCTGGGTGCGGCCGGCTCGGCGGCAACCAAGGTGCTCCGCTCCACCGGGCTCAGGACCGTTGCGCTGTCGTGGCCGGTTGGCGGCCGCAGCACCCGGGGGCCGTTGGGGGCCGCGGCCCGCAAC
>JBKPNJ010000136.1:0-6277 GCA_046732575.1 Actinomycetota bacterium | reverse complement strand
GAACTCAGAGCGCCAGTGCCTCGGCCACGACCCCGGCCAGAGCCTCGGCCACGCCGCGGGCCTGGCCGGGCGTCGATGCCTCGACCATCACCCGCACGACCGGCTCGGTGCCGGAGGGGCGGAGCAGCACGCGACCGGAGTCGCCGAGGACCGCCTCGGCGTCCTCGAGCGCGGCACGGACCGAGGGGTCGTGGTCGACGCGCAGCTTGTCGACGCCGGAGACGTTGACCAGCACCTGCGGAAGGGAGGTCATGACCGCCGCGAGCTCGCGGACGGAGGCACCGGTCGTCGCCATCCGCGCGAGCACCTGCAACGCGGTCAGCACACCGTCGCCGGTCGTCGCATGGTCGAGCATCACCACGTGGCCCGACTGCTCACCGCCCAGCGAGAGCCCGTTCGCCTTCATCTCCTCGAGCACGTAGCGGTCGCCGACCTTCGTCTGGCGCACGGAGATCCGTTCTCGCTGCATCGCGTGCAGGAAGCCCAGGTTGCTCATCACGGTGCCGACGACGGTCTCGTCGACGAGGGTGCCCGCATCACGCATCGAGACGGCCAGGATGGCCAGGATCTGGTCCCCGTCGACCAGCGCTCCGTCCGCATCGACGGCCAGACAGCGGTCGGCGTCGCCGTCCAAGGCGAAGCCGACGTCCGCCTGATGGGTGACGACGGCACGCTGGAGATCGCCGGGATGGGTGGAGCCGCACGAGTCGTTGATGTTGAGGCCGTCCGGCTCGGCGTGAATCGCCACGACCTCGGCTCCGGCTCCTCGCAGCCCGTGCACGGCGGCCTGGTAGGCCGCGCCGTTGGCACAGTCGAGGACGACCTTCAGCCCTTGCAGCGGGACCGCGACGGTGCTGAGAAGATGCTCGACGTACAGCGTGCCCGCCGTATCGAAGTCTCTGATCCGCCCGACACCGGCACCGACCGGTCGCTGCCACGGCTCGCGCAGGCGCTGCTCGATGAGGTCCTCGATCTCGTCGTCGAGCTTGTTCCCCCCGACGGCGAAGAACTTGATCCCGTTGTCGGGCATCGGGTTGTGCGAGGCCGACAGCATCACGCCGATGTCCGCCTCCAGGCTTGCGGTGAGGAAGGCCACCGCGGGGGTGGGGAGAATGCCGAGCCGCAGCACGTCGACGCCGGCACTGGCCAGCCCGGACACCACGGCCGCCTCGAGGAACTCCCCCGACGCCCGGGGGTCGCGTCCGACCACCGCGACCGGCCGGTGGCCGGCGAAGACGCCCACCTCACCGAGGACGTGCGCGGCCGCGACCGAGAGGTCTAGTGCGAGCTCGGCGGTCAGGTCGCGGTTCGCGACTCCACGGACGCCGTCGGTGCCGAAGTACCGGCCCACGGGGATCAGTCCTGGATCAACGCTTGGAGAACTGCGGCGCCTTGCGTGCCTTCTTCAGGCCGGCCTTCTTGCGCTCCTTGATGCGAGCGTCGCGGGTCAGCATGCCGGCCCGCTTCAACGTCGGCCGGTTGGCCTCGACGTCGATCTCGTTGAGCGCGCGCGAGACGCCGAGGCGCAGCGCACCGGCCTGCCCGGTGATCCCCCCGCCGTGGATGTGGGCGATGACGTCGAAGCGGTCGACCAGATCGGTCAGCACGAACGGCTCGTTGACGATCTGCTGGTGGACCTTGTTGGGGAAGTAGCCGTCGAGCTCGCGGCCGTTGACGGTCCACTTGCCGCTGCCCGGGGTGATGCGGACCCGGGCGACGGCTTCCTTGCGCCGGCCGGTCGCCGCCGCTGGGGCGATGGTCGCCGGTCTGGGCGGGGTGTCCTCGTCGGGCGAGCTCTGCGAGCTGTAGGCGACGGTGCTGGACTGGGTCGGCTCCACGGGCGTGATGTCGGTGGTCTCAGCCACGGATGGTCCTCACGTTGTCAGGCAGGGTGTTGGGCCGCGCGGTCCCGCGCCACCTGCAAGGGCTCACCGGTCGTGTCACTGAGTGACCTGGGTGATCTGGAACGGCTTAGGCTGTTGCGCCTGATGGGGGTGCTCGGGTCCGGCGTACACCTTGAGCTTCTTCAGCGTCTGACGACTCAGCCGGTTCTTGGGCAGCATGCCCCAGACCGCCTTCTCGATCGCCTTGCGCGGCCGCTTGGCCAGCAGCTCACCGATCGGTGTCGCCGACAGACCACCGGGGTAGCCGGAGTGCTGGTAGGACATCTTCGCGTCACGCTTGTTGCCAGACAGCGCGACCCTGCTCGCGTTCACAATGATGACGAAGTCGCCGGTGTCGATGTGAGGGGCGAAGATCGGCTTGTGCTTCCCCCTGAGAAGCGTCGCCGCCTGGACGGCGAGCCGGCCGAGCACGACGTCGGTCGCATCGATGACGTACCACTCACGCTGGACGTCACCGGGCTTGGGGGAGTACGTGCGCACGGACGTGACCTTCGTTCCGCTCGGTAGTCGGTCAGGAGGCCCCGGTAGGGGCCGTCGGCGCTGCCTGCGCGGCGTCGTACCCGCTCGGGAATCTCGGGAGCACGGTGTGCCGCACTGACACGCACAACGACCGCTCAGAATACCCGCCGTGAGGGGCGGGGGTCAAAATGCCCCCGGATTGGCGGGGTGTCAACCCAAGCCTTAGGTTGGTCAACACACTGCGTGCACCCGCGCATGCGATCAGACTTTCGACCAGCAGGGCTCCGAGCGTCGATCCGGCGGGCGACGACCGGAGCATCCGACCGGCGTGCGACGTTTTGCGAGGAGAGCCTACGTGACCGACCAGACCGTTACGTCGACCGGCGCAGATGCATCCTCTTCCGGCGACGGGCAGACCCTGACCGTGCGGGACAACCGGACCGGCCAGGAATACGAGCTCGCCATCGTCGACGGCACCGTGCGAGGGTCCGACCTCGCCAAGATCACCGCCGGTGACGACGGGCCGGGGCTCGCGGTCTACGACCCTGGGTTCATCAACACGGCATCATGTCGCAGCGCGATCACGTACATCGACGGGGACCAGGGCATCCTGGAGTACCGGGGCTACCCCATCGAGCAGCTGGCCGAGAAGTCCAACTACCTCGAGGTGGCGTACCTGCTGGTGCACGGTGAGCTGCCGACCAAGCAGCAGTCGGAGTCGTGGGTTCACGAGATCACCTACCACACGTTCGTTCACGAGAACGTCAAGACGTTCATGCAGGGGTTCCGCTACGACGCGCACCCCATGGGGATGCTGCTCGCGTCGGTGGGCGCGCTGTCCACGTTCTACCCCGAGTCCAGCAACATCACCGATGCCGGCAACCGGCACATGCAGATCGTCCGGCTCATCGCCAAGATGCCGACGCTGGGCGCCTGGGCGTTCCGGCATGCCCAGGGCAAGCCGTACGTGTATCCCGACAACGACCTGGGCTATGCCGCCAACTTCCTGGCGATGCTGTTCCGGATGAGCGAGCAGCGGTTCGTCGCGGACGAACGGCTGATCAAGGCGCTGGAGGTCCTGTTCATCCTGCACGCCGACCACGAGCAGAACTGCTCGACGAACGCGGTCCGCTCCGTCGGCTCATCGCAGGTGGACCCCTACTCGGCGATGACCGCGGGGATCGCCGCGCTGTACGGGCCGCTGCACGGCGGCGCCAACGAGGCGGTTCTCCGCATGTTGCGCCGGATCGGCTCGATCGACAAGGTTCCCGAGTTCATCGAGGGCGTCAAGGCCGGCAAGGAACGCCTGATGGGGTTCGGCCACCGGGTCTACAAGAACTACGACCCCCGGGCCAAGATCATCAAGCAGGCCGCCGAGGATGTGTTCGCGGTCACCGGAGTGAATCCGCTACTCAAGATCGCGGTAGAGCTGGAGAAGATCGCCCTCGAGGACGACTACTTCGTCAGCCGGCGCCTCTACCCCAACGTGGACTTCTACTCCGGCCTGATCTACGAGGCGCTGTCGTTCCCGCCGGAGATGTTCACTGTGCTGTTCGCGATCCCGCGGACCTCCGGCTGGCTGGCGCAGTGGCTGGAGCTCGTCGACGACCCCGACCAGAAGATCGCGCGTCCCAAGCAGATCTACACCGGCTCGCGCAAGCTCGACTTCGTCGCCGCCCAGGAGCGCTGGGGCTGAGCCCGGCTACTGACCCCCTGGCCGAGGGCTAGCGTGGCCGGACGACCCTGCCCTCGTCCCACACCGGCTCGGACGACTCGTACACCGAGCCGTCGGCACCGAATACGAGGAACCGGTCGAACCCGCGTGCGAACCAGCGGTCATGCGTGACCGCCAGGACCGTTCCCTCGAAGGAGTCAAGACCGTCCTCAAGCGCTTCCGCCGACTCGACATCGAGGTTGTCCGTGGGCTCGTCGAGGAGCAGGAGCCGGGCGCCGGAAAGCTCGAGCAGCAGGATCTGGAACCTCGCCTGCTGTCCACCCGACAAGGAGTCGAAGCGCTGCTCGGCTGCGTAGGCCAGCTCATACCGGTCGAGGGTTCGGGACGCCTCCTCCCGCGGCATCCCGCTGCGATGCTCGTCGCCCCGGTGCAGGATCTCCAGCAGGGTACGACCGCTCAGCTCGGGGTGCTGGTGGGTCTGCACGAACCAGCCGGGCCGCACGCGCGCTCCCAACCGTGCCCGGCCGGCATGCCGCACCGGCTCGACGGGGTTGTCATCGACCGGGCGGTGTTCCACATCGGGATCGCTGCCGCCGGCGGCGAGCAGCCGCAGGAAGTGTGACTTACCCGATCCGTTGGACCCGAGTACTGCGACGCGCTCGCCGAACCACACTTCGAGGTTGAAGGGGCTCATCAGGCCGGTGAGCTCGAGCTGTTCGCAGATCACGGCGCGCTTGCCTGTCCGCCCTCCTCGCAGCCGCATCCTGACGTTCTGCTCCCGGGGCTGCTTCTCCGGTGGCCCCGCATCCTCGAATCGTCGCAGCCTGGTCTGCGCCGCCTGGTACCTGCTGGCCATCGCGTCGTTGTACGCGGCTTTCTGCTTGTACATCAAGACGAGTGCCTTGAGCTTCGCGTGCTCCTCGTCCCAGCGGCGGCGCAGCTCTTCCAGCCGGGCGAACCTGTCACGCCGCGCCTGGTGGTAGGTCGCGAATCCGCCGGGATGTACCCACGCGGTATTGCCGGCGGCTCCGAGCTCGATCGTGACCACTCGGGTGGCGGTGTTCGCGAGCAGTTCCCGGTCGTGGGAGACGAACAGAACCGTCTTCGGCGACTCGGTCATCCGCTCTTCGAGCCACCGCTTTCCGGGCACGTCGAGGAAGTTGTCCGGCTCGTCGAGCAGGAGCACCTCGTCGGGTCCGCGCAGCAGTGCTTCCAGCACGATGCGCTTCTGCTCACCGCCAGACAACGTGGAGATCGAGCGCCATTTCGCCTTGTCGTACGAGACACCGAGCGCAGTGGTGCAGCAGACGTCCCACAGCACCTCGATCGAATAGCCGCCGGCGTCTGCCCACTCCGAGAGCGCAGCCGCATAGCCCATCTGCGCCTTCTCGTCGTCCCGCTCCATCATCTCCAGCTCGGCGGCATCCACGCGTTCCGAAGCGGAACGCACCCGTGGTGGCGCGACGGACAGCAGCAGATCACGCACGGACCAGTCCTCATGCCCCTGGTTAACCATTTGCCGCATCACCCCCAACCCCCCGCTTCGGGTGATGGCACCACCGTGCGGCTGCAGGTCGTCGGTGATGATTCTCAAGAGCGAGGTCTTGCCGGCACCATTGGCGCCGACAAGCGCGACCTTGGCGCCCTCACCTACCCGGAACGAGACGTCGTCGAGCAGCACTCGGCCGTCCGGCAGCTCGAACCGGATGCCGGAAACCTCTACATGACCCACAGCGCACCAGTGTGACGGGTCAGGGTCACGTCGGGCGAGTCCTTTTGCCAGCGGTTGTCGTCATGGTTGAGATGACCCTGGGATTGGCCATCTCGCAACGCCTACCGTGCACGCGCCGCCCGGCACGCGGCCGGGAGCAGTCTTCGGTTGCCCGGCCCGACAGCATGACTCGGTACTTCCTTTGACCTGCCCGGAATACCGGGCAGGTCAAAGGAAGTTGGGAAGGAATCCACGCCGGGCGGGCGGGGCCGGCGCCGGAGTCCACAGACGGCCGAACTGCCACATTGCATCCACAGCCGGCTCGAGGGCACCGCCGGGTCCGACACCCATGTACCAGACTCACGACCATGGATATGGCTCTGTGGTTCAGCCACGTGCTGCGCTTCGCGCGGCGTGACATGGACATGAGCCAACGCGAGCTCGCGCGATGGTCCGGTGTTCCCAAGTCCACCATCGCCGACATCGAGGCCGAGCGCACCAATGTGTCGCTCCTGACCGCCTTCACAC
>JBKPNJ010000135.1:0-9640 GCA_046732575.1 Actinomycetota bacterium | reverse complement strand
CTACGTCTACAGCTCACACGACCTGCACGCCTGGCCGGAGCTGTACTTCGACGGTGTCGGCTGGGTCCGGTTCGAGCCGACGCCGCCGATCCTGACCGGCGCCGCACCGCCTTACACCCAGGGCGTGAACGACACCGTCCTTCCGCCTTCGGTGACCCCCACGCCAACGGCCGACCCCACCGCCGGCGACGTGACGAACCGCCAGGCGTTGCCGCGGGACACCGGTGCCAGCAGCACCGGAGCACCGGGCGCGAACGCGCAACCACGGTCGTGGAGCACGCTGGCGCTTCTTCTGCTCGGGCTCGGCCTGCTGTCCGTTCCGACCCTGGCCCGCAGCCTGGTACGGCGCTGGCGGTGGAGACCAGGCCGGCTGCCGCAGGAGGTGGCCGAGGCTGCCTGGGACGAACTGCGAGACAGCGCGTATGACTTCGGCGTTGACTGGGACCCGACCCTGACGCCGCGCGGTACCGCCGGCTCACTTCTGACCGGTCTGGGCAACGATCGCCGCGCGGCGCTCGCGATGGAGCCACTGGTGGCGTTCGTGGAGCGCGCCCGGTATGCGCGCTCCGTCGAGCTCGATGCCGAGGCTCGCGCTGAGGTCGAGGCGATCACCGCGGTGATGCGTGGCCGCGCGAGCCGCGTGTGGCGGGTACGGGCGCGATTCTTCGCTCGTTCACTGATGCCAACCGTCGGCGGAGCCGGGCGAAGCATCAGCTCGTGGCTACTGCGGGACCGGAGGTCGAAGCTGGCTGACCTCGAGCTCGCAACCGGGGAGACGAGCAGGCCCACTTAGGTTGGACGCCGGACGCCCACGTCGGCCTCCCGGCGACCGAGCTCGCGACCGGCGCCGTCGGCTAGAGGCCGGAGTCGCGCCGACGCCGCCAGCGCTCCTCCAGACGGATCATGAAGCCCTGGGAGCCGCGGTTCGACGAGGCCCGAAGCGGCGTGACGTTGTCGGACCCGGGGCGAGCGACCTCGTCCGGCGCGGACGCCCGGCGCCAGTACGTCAGCGCGACGTACGCCGAGCCCAGCATCACCACGAACCCGGCCACGCTGACGATGGTGAGGACCCCGTTGCCCCCGGAACCGGTGAGGATGACACCGGTCATCAGCATCGCGATCCCGACGACGAATCCGACCACACCCAGCATCGCTCTGCGACGGTTGCGTGAGCGAAGCCTTGACCCTCGCAACGTGGAAGCGAACTTGGGGTCGTCGGCGGCCAGCGCTCGCTCCATCTGCTCGAGCAGACGCTGTTCCTCGTCGGAGAGCGGCACCTTCATCCTCCAACGTGTATCGGTTGCGAGGTGATATTGCTCATCAGTCTAAGCAGCCTCACCGCTGCGCGAAACCCGGGCGGGCAAAACCGGGAAAATCGTGGCCACCGAAACACGATCGAGACCTTGTGGCCCGTAACTCCTTGCTCGCCCCAGGCGTCTACTCACAGTGACAGCATCGTGCCCGAGCCGACCACTCAGGAGCCACGGATGATCCTGGCGTCGCAGCCTGAACCTCGCACCGGCCCACCTCCCTGCGCCGGCTCGAGATCGCTCGTGCCCGTTGGGTGAGCACCGGCGGACGGGTCCTACACTGAGCGTGCTCACGGCCGGCTCCGCGGCCGCTGGTAACGGGGGAGACCGAGTCATGCGAAGAACCGTCACCGTCCTGCTCGCTGCGCTGATGACCACCGTCCTGGTCGGCGTGGCCGGGCCGACAGCGGACGCCTCAGGCCCCCGGTGGAACATGCAGCAGCGTTTCGCCCGCGAGGTGACCTCGTACGGCGATCGCGACTCCGATGCCTACTCCATCAAGCACGTCTACGAGCTGCAGTACCGGCTCACCTGGGCGGGCGTCTACTCCGGCCCGGTCACCGGCAACTTCGGCAAGTTGACCAGGGGCGCGGTCAAGCGGTTCCAGAAGCAGGTCGGGCTGAAGGTCACCGGCGTCGCGAACCACCGAACCTGGCGTGAGCTGATCCAGGGAACCATCCGCGCCCGAGGTCTGCTTCCGGCCACGTGCAAGGGGCGTGGCTGGCACCTCTGCTACGACCGCAAGCGCCATCAGGCGACGCTGTGGCACAAGGGTGTGCTGTGGAACTCCTGGCTGGCACGCAGTGGTGACATCGGCTACGAGACCCGGACGGGGAACTTCAGCGTCTACTACCGGGACGTCGACCATGTCTCCAGGCTGTACGGCACCGCGATGCCGTACTCACAGTTCTTCTCCGGTGGCCAGGCCTTCCATGGGTCGCCGTTCATGGTCGACCCATGGGTCGACCACAGCCACGGGTGCATCAACATGTACATCAAGGACGCCCGGCAGCTGTGGAGTCTGAGCTCGGAGAAGAGGCTGAGGGTCAGCGTCTACGGCGCCTGGGACTAGTGCGCGACGACGGCGTGTTCCCGTCGTCGATGCCCGACCTCGATCAGCGATGCGGGCCTGACCGCTGCCTGACCGTACCGCCGCACTGCCTGGTCCACCGCCCGGTCGGCGTCTGACCATCCGCGGTCCCGCTCCCCCAGCACGAGCTGACGTGAGGTCCGTTCGATCGGGACGAGCCCTTCAAGGCGTACACCCACCAACCTGATCCGGGCTCGCTCGAGCCCGAGCCCGGCATAGAGATCACTCGCCGTCGTAAAGATCTGGTTGGTCACGTCGGTGGCATCGCGCAGGGTGCGTGAGCGGGTGATGGTGGTGAAGTCGGCGAAGCGGACCTTGAGGGTGACCGTGCGGCCGGCGACCTTGGCGGCCCGTAGCCGTGCGGCCACCTTCGCGGACAGGCGGAGCACCTCGCGCAGCACCACCGCCGGGTCGTCGACATCACGCGAGAACGTCTCGTCTGCACCGATGCTCCGGTCCGGCTCGTCGGGCCCGCGGCGAGGCACGACGACGCGGTCGTCCTCACCCCACGCCAGCGCGTGCAGATGCGCGCCGGTCACCGGTCCGAGCGCCCGCCGCAGCGTGTGCAGCGGGGTGTGCGCGAGGTCGCCCACCGAGTTGAGACCGAGACGGCGCAAGGTCGTCGCGGTCTTCTCACCAACCCCCCACAGCTCCTCCACGTCGAGCGGATGCAGGAATGCCGTCACCTCGCCGGCAGGAACCACCACCACACCATCGGGTTTGGCGTGCCGGGACGCGATCTTGGCGACGTGCTTGGTGGTTGCCACACCGACCGAGCAGGTGATCAGCTGCTCGTCGGCGATGCGGGCCCGCAGGTACTCGGCGATCCGCGTCGGTGCCCCGAGCCTGCGAGCCGCACCGGAGATGTCCAGGAACGCCTCGTCCATCGACAGCACCTCCACCAGCGGCGTGACACTGCGGAAGACCTCCATCACCGCCGCCGACACACCACTGAAGGCGGAGAAGTCAGGGCTGAGCACGGCGGCTTGCGGGCACAACCGGCGTGCCCGGGTCATCGGCATCGCCGAATGAACACCGAACCGGCGCGCCTGGTAGCTGGCCGAGAGGACGACCCCGCGATATCCACCACCCACGATGACCGGCTGGTCATGCAGGTCGGGACGATCACGGATCGCAACCGCGGCATAGAAGGCGTCCATGTCGACGTGCAGGACGTCGCACCCGCGGTCATCAGGGGTGCAGTCAGCGATGTGGCCAGGGATGTGATCACGATCGAGGGAGGAGAGCAACGGACTTGACGCTTTCATCGGTCGGTCTCGCCGGCGCAGAGGCCGGTCGCCATCCCACCCGGAGCCGACGCTGCCCGGGTGGGGATGTGGCGCTCAGTCGCGGACCGCGACCACGTGCAGCTGGGTGGACACGGCCCGGAACTCGGGTCGCCCGGCGACCGAGCGTTCGAGCTCGAGCAGGTCGGTGATCGCGTCGTGGTCACTGTCGACCAGGGCGCTCGGCACCAGGTCGGTGAAGGTGCGTACGCCGTGAACGGTTCGGGGTGTGAACGCCGCACCGGTGAGGAGGGTGAGGACCTCATCCTCGGTGAACCGGCGCGGCACCGGATCACCGGCTCCCCAGTTCCCGTCCGGATCGTCGAGTAGCTGCCGCGCATCAGCCAGGTGACCTGCGAGCGCTCGGGCGACCACCGCGGCGTACCGCTGGATGGCCAGCAGGCTGAGCATGCCGGTGGGTCGGAGCACGGTCCGTACCGCGGCCAGCGCCTGTGACGGGTCGTCGAGGACCTCCAGCACTCCGTGGCACAGCACCATGTCGGTGTCGGACTCCGCGAGGATGTCGAGCAGTCCGGCGGCGTCGCCGAGCAAGCCCCGCACCCGGTCGTGCACTCCGCTCTCGGCGGAGCGACGTTCGAGTGAGGCGAGGGCATCGGGGCTGGGATCGACCACCGTGACGCGGTGTCCGAGCTCGGCCACCGGGACCGCGAGGCCACCGGTACCGCCACCGAGATCGACCACGTCGAGTGGCCGGGACATGGCGTCGGCCCGGGCGTCAAGCGCAGCACGGAGGGCGTCCCATACCACGGCGGTACGCACCGCGCTACGACGGTGACCTGCCACGAAGAGCCTCCTCGACTGGGGGGATTCAGGCCTCTCCGACCGGGAGGAAGGATGCGACCTGGAGCGTGGTTCGGGCGGGCGGTGTGTCCTCGCTTGTGGCACCACCCTAGTGATCCGGTGCAGCCGTTCATCGGCCCGAGCTTCCCGGGCTGGCGTGCCACAGCTTGCGCGGAGCCGTCTTGGTGTCCTCGCCGGCCGGTCTGATGTCGGCATAGGGCGACTGCTTGAACCCGCTGGTATGCACGAGGACCCGGCGCCGGCCCATGCCGCCCGCGGTCATGCCGTTGCCACGGTCGGGCGAAGCCCCTGTCTCCTCGACGTCGAACGACGGCGGCGCAGCCATCACCGGACGGGTGGACCTGCTCTCTGCAGCACCGCGCACCGCCTGCTCGCCGACGGCACCGAAGCCCTCCGGGACCTGGTCGAGCACCGCATGCACGCCGGACAGCCCCTGCGCCTGCCAGGTCTCGTACAGCCGGGGAAGCTCCCAGCAGCCGGTGGCTTGCAACGACACTCCCCGCGGCCCGGTACGGCGCAGCTCACCACGAACCAGGAGCAGCCAGGAGTGGAACAACGTGGCGGCGTAGGGACCTTGAGCGTCCTCGAAGAAGGTGGCATCGACCGGGCCGGTGCCGTCGTCGAGGGTCAAGAAGATCACGCGCCGACCGGAACGGATGGGTGGTGTCTGTGTCGCCACCTTGACACCCGCCACCAACAGCTGAGCCCGGCTGCGCCGGGAGAGCAGGTGTGTCGAGCGCGTGACCCCCAGCGCATCGAGCAACGGGGCGTAGAAGTCGACCACGTGCCGGCTCACGTCGAGACCGAGGATCTCCAGCTCGGCGCGTACCCGCTCCGCGACGGACATCTCCGGCAGACCGGTGGCCTCGGTCTCACCCGGCTGGTCACCGAGGTCGAACGCGAGCTGCACAGCGGTGACGGGCTCCACCGGCTTGCTCGCCATGGACTGGGCGGCGGCCATCGCCCGCACATCGGGCCGTTCCTGCCGCTGGAGGGAACTGCTCCAGCTGCCGTTGGACTTGTACTCCGCGTCAGCCGGTGGCGGCTTGGACCCACGCCGGGGCGATGCTGCCCGGTGCGCGCGGTCGGTGGCTCGGCTCCATTGGTCGAGCTCGGCGACCTGGAGCAGCAGGTCCCGGCGGGTCACCTTGCCACGCCGGCGCACCGGTACCGGTGAACCGATGCCGTAGAGGGAGTCGAGCGCACCAGCCAGCACGAGCCGCTCCGCGATCGGGCGGGAGGGGCGGGCGCGATGCCACAGGTCGGTCAGTGAGTGGTAGGGACGGCCGGCGATGATGCGGTCGACCTCGGCATCGGAGATGCCTTTGACCTCCGCGAGCGACAACCTGATCCCATAGGCGCGTCCGTCGGGGAGCTGAAGGCCGGGGGGTCGGCGCGGAGACAGTCCCAGTACCTCCGGAGGGGGCTCGTCGTGGATTCCGACCCGTTCGACGCGGTAGCAGTCGTCCGAGCCGTTGACATCGAGAGGGAGCACGGCGATGCCGAACTGCCGGGCATCGTCGAGGATGAGCCGCTTGGGGTACATGCCGGGGTCGTAGGTGAGCACACCGGACAGGAACGCCGCGGGATGGTGCGCCTTCAACCAGGCGGACTGGTAGGTGGGCAACGCGAAGGCCGCTGCATGGGCCTTGCAGAAACCGAACGAGGCGAACGCCTCGAGGACCTCCCACACCTGCTGGGCGGTGGCCCGGTCGTAGCCCCGTCCGAGCGTGCGCGGGAAGAACCACACCTTGACGTCGTGCTTGCCCTCGGGGTCGCCCAGTCCACGTCGCGCCTCATCCGCCTCGGCGAGCGTGCACCCGGTGAACTGGGCGATCATCTCGAGCACCTGCTCGTGGAAGACCACCACACCACACGTCGGAGCCAGGATCGGTTCGAGGTCCGGGTGAAGGTAGTGGGGTGTCGACCAGCCCTGCCGGGCGCGCAGGAACGGCGTGACCATGTCACTCTTGACCGGACCCGGCCGAAACAGCGAGATGTCGATGATGATGTCGTCGAAGGTCTCCGGTGCGAACTTCCCCACCAGCTCACGCTGACCCGGCGACTCGATCTGGAAACAGCCGAGGGTCTTGGAGCTCTGGATCAGCGCGAACGTGGCCGCGTCGTCGAAGGGCACCTGCGACGTGTCGTCGATGTCGACGACCTCGCCGTCGATCCGCTCGATCTCCTTCAGCGCATGAGCCATCGCCGATTGCATGCGGATGCCGAGTATGTCGAGCTTGAGCAGCCCGAGATCCTCGACGTCGTCCTTGTCGAACTGACTCATCGGGAAGCCGGCGAAGCTGGCTTCGACCGGGGTGCGGTCGAGCAGGGTGGCATCGGAGAGCAGTACGCCGCACGGGTGCAGGGCCACGTGACGTGGCAGACCATCGAGCCTCTCCACCAGGCGGAAGAACAGGTCGAACGACGTAGCCCCGTGTCCCTGCAGGAAACCGGAGGCGCGCAGCTCGGGCAGCTCGCGCAGGGCCGCGCGGGCGTCCCTGGCCCGGATGTGCGGGAACGCCTTGGCGATCGCGTCGATCTCTCCCGGTGGCATGCCCAGGGCCGACCCCACGTCGCGGATCGCATGCCGCACCCGATAGGTGTCCATCATCGACACGCACGTGCAGCGGTCACCCCCGTAGCGCTGGAGGATCTGCTCGTAGACCTCGGTGCGGCGCTCGGACTCGACGTCGATGTCGATGTCGGGAAGTGCCTGGCGCAGCGGTGAAAGGAACCGCTCCATCAGCAGTCTGTGGCGCATCGGGTCGACACCGGAGATGCCGAGCAGGTAGTTGACCAGGCTGCCTGCCCCGGACCCCCTTGCCGCACAGCGCACTCCCATGTCGCGGATCAGGTCACACACGTCGCCGACGGTGAGGAAGTAGGACGCATAGCCCAGCCGGGTGATCGCCCGCAGCTCGTCATCGAGGCGGGTGAGCGTGGCCCCGGTCACGCCATGATGGGCGGCGCGACCGGGGCCGCTGCCGTAACGACGACCCAGTCCCGCCTCGCACCGCGCACGCAGCACGGCATCGGCCGAGGAGCCCTCGACCGGGAACTCCGGGAAGTGCACCTCTCCCAGGCCGAGGTCTCGCCGGGGATCGACCGCACACCGGTCGGCGACGGTGTGGGTACGGGCCAGCAGCCGGCGGCCCTCGCGGTCGCCCAACCCGGCGAAACGGCAGATCTCCTCGGCGATCTCGGCCATCTGCTTGCCGGACTTCAAGAAGCCCTCGGCGTTGCCGCGGTCGACATGACGCGGGTCGAGTGGGACGAGCCGACGTGCCGCATCGAGTACGTCAACGGTGGGGGCGTCGAGAGGGTCGGCGTAGCGCACGGCGTTGGTGAGCACCACATCGAGGCCGGCCGCGTCGGCTATCCGGGCCATCCGTCCCGCGTGGGGACTCGAGCCCGGCCCGCTGCCGGCACAGCGATGAGACACGACCTCGACCATCAGGTCGGGACGGTCGATGACGCCGCGCCACTGACGCAGCACCCGGTCGGCGAGGTCGTCTCGCCGGCCGGCGGCTGCCCACCCGACCTCGGACCCCGGCCCGAGCAGGACGAGGACATCGCGGCCGGACACGTGCTCGGCCAGCAGCCCCAGCGTGGTCACCGGGTCACCGCGTTCTCCTCGCAGGTTGGTCGCGGACACCACTCGGCACAACGCCGACCAGCCTTGCTTGCTGGCGGCGAGCAACGTGACCCGCGGCAGCCGGGCATCGCGATAGCTGCCGCCTCGCATCGGGGTCGCCCGTGCCGGGACGCCCGGGCGGGCGGTCGCGGGGGTCCCAGCGGTAGACCGGCTGCGAGGAGTCGGGGCATCCGGTGCCGCGGACACCAGTCCCGACGGCTCGATCGCCAGGTCGACGCCGAGGATCGGGCGTACTCCCGCACTCATGCACGCCTTCGCGAACCGCACCACTCCATAGAGACCGTCGCGGTCGGTGAGCGCCAGGGTGTCCATGCCGTGCTCGACGGCACGTTGCACGAGCACATGAGGATGGGATGCGCCGTAGCGCAGCGAGTAGCCGGAGGCGACATGGAGGTGGACGAAGGGGTCCGACACGGCAGCGGCTCCTGCTAGCCGGCTTTGACGGCGACGACGACGGCGCCCGCTGCGTCGGCGGTACCGGCGCGATCGCCTACCCGGTCGCAGGCCTGCGGCAGCAGGCCGAGGGCACGTTCGGCAAGTGCCAAGAACCGCTCGGAGTCCCGCAGCAGGTCGTCGCCCTCGCGTTCGGTCACCGCCCGCGAGAGCCCCGCCTCGGCAGCCGCGCGCTTGGGTGCGCCGGCAGCGAAGAAGGCGGCCCACTCGGAGAACTCCGGTGCCACCTGCGCAAGCAACGCCCAGGCGTTGCGTTGCCTGCGACGCGGCGTCGGTTGGGTGCGCACGGTCAGGATGGCGGCGGTCACCCGCAGCGCCGCCACGTGCGCGCTGGCGTAACGCTCTGCGGAGGTCGACGCCGCTGCTGCGTGGGCCAGGGCGGTCCGCGCGCGCTGC
The DNA here is from genome assembly GCA_046732575.1 of Actinomycetota bacterium. Taxonomy (GTDB): domain Bacteria; phylum Actinomycetota; class Actinomycetes; order Propionibacteriales; family Nocardioidaceae; genus JBKPNJ01. The sequence goes on along the minus strand of JBKPNJ010000135.1, from coordinate 625 downwards.
AGCGAGGTCAGTGCCGGGGCAGGCACGGGTGCGCCGTCGGCACCGTGATCGGCACCGGGTCGCGAGTCGGGGCGAGCATCGGAGACAGTCATGGAACCTCCTCGATCAGTCGAGTGCGCGGGTGAGCTGCCACTGTCCGGCAGCCCAATCGAAGGTCAGGTCGAAAATTCCCCGGTTGGCCCGGCCCCGTGCGGCGTCGACCCGCCACACCTCCCGCTCGGCGAGCAGGTCGGCCTCATCGGGACCGGGCGGGGGGTCAGCACCGGCGCGCTCCCACCAGCTGCCGGTCTCGACCCAGTGGGCGACCACCTCGCAGACCACCCAGAGCCGCTCGCGCCAGACGAACTGCGCGGGCGCCTCCGATCCCCGCACCATGCCCCGCTGGACATCCACCGGGTCGTCGTAACGTCGCATGGCACTCCTCGCCGAACATCCGGTCGTACACCAGGCCACCTGTCGGCAGCCACCGAACGCCGGGGGAAGCGGCGTGATCGGGCCAGCCCCGAGCCGGTGGAGGAGCTTCCCCTCACCTTCACCGGCTCGGGGCCGTCCGGCGGGGACGGGGGTCGAGGTCATCCCCACCGGAACGGGCCCGCACCGAGACGATCCGCGAACACCATCTCGG
>JBKPNJ010000134.1:0-15767 GCA_046732575.1 Actinomycetota bacterium | reverse complement strand
CGGCGCGCGAGTCACGGTCAGTCGTTCTCCGGACGCCGAAACCATCGGTACCGTGCGGGCTGGCGATGGTTCCATTCGATGGCGAGTGAGGGGTCAACGTCGATGAACCCGGCCGCGCGGTAGCACCGGATCGCGGCACCGTTGCGCGGGTCGACCCGCAGGTACAGGTGGCGCAGCCCCGACTGCGACGCCACGCCCGAGAGCTCGCGCACGATCCGGCGTCCGACCCCGCGGTGGCGCCAGTCCGGCGCCACGATGATCCTGGCCAGCTCCACCTCGTCCGCGTCAGGGTCGAGCCACAGCTCGCCGTACGCCACCGGTGCGCCGGTCGCGGAGAGCAGCAGCCACGGTCGCACCTGGTCGACCCGCCACCAGCCGGTAACGACATCCGCGGACAGCGGATGGTCGTCGCGCGAGCACCACAGCCGCGTCTCCTCTGGCGTCACCGACCAGGACGTGACGACCGACGCGTGCTCAAGCTCGGGGGCGGCAAGTCTCAGATTGGCGACGGCATCGTCCATCCGTGCATGATCACACCATTGCCGTGACCGCACGGCCGCAGCAAGGACAGGGAGCCATGGACAATCACCAAGCGCTGGAGCAGGCCGCCGCCTCGGCCCGGTTCTTCCTCGCCTCCCTGGACCGGCGTCCGGTGTGGCCTCGTGCCTCGTACCCCGAGATGCTGTCCGCACTGGGCGGAAGCCTCCCGGAGGACCCGAGCCCGGCGGAGGACGTCGTCCGCGACCTGGCCGCGCTTGCGGACCCGGGACTGGTGGCGATCCCGGGCGGACGGTTCTTCGGCTTCGTCATCGGCGGCAGCCACCCGGCCGCGCTGGCTGCCGATTGGTTGTCCGCTGCGTGGGATCAGAACGCCGGCCTGGCCGCGCTGTCGCCCGCGGCGGCGGCCGCCGAGACGGTCGCGGCAGGGTGGCTGCTCGACCTCCTCCAGCTGCCTCCGTCGGCCACTGTGGGCTTCGTGACCGGCGGCATGATGGCCAACTTCAGCTGCCTGGCCGCCGCCCGGCACGCCGTCCTGGGCAGGGCCGGCTGGGACGTTGAGAAGCAGGGTCTGTCGCGCGCGCCGAGGGTGCGGATGGTGGTCGGGGCCGACCGGCACGGGACGGTGGACCTGGCCGTCCGGTACCTGGGTCTCGGTACGGACTCGGTCCGTGCGGTGACCGCAGACAGCCAAGGCCGCATCGACGTCGCCGGGCTGACCGAGGAGCTCAGGCGCGAAACAGGACCGGTCATCGTCTGCCTGCAGGCCGGTGAGGTGCACACCGGCGCCTTCGACCCGTTCGTGGATGCGATCGCGGCCTCGCACCGGCACGGTGCCTGGGTGCACGTTGACGGCGCCTTCGGCCTGTGGGCGGCCGCAGCTCCGTCGACCCGCCACCTCCTCGCCGGCGTGGAGGCCGCCGACTCGTGGGCGACTGATGCGCACAAGACGCTCAACGTCCCCTACGACAGCGGGCTGGCCATCGTCAGCGACCCGGCGGCTCACCGCGGGGCGTTCGGAGCACGAGCCGACTACCTGGTCAGCAACGACTATGACCCGTCCGATCTGGTACCGGAGCTGTCGCGGCGAGCGCGCGGGTTCCCGGTGTGGGCGGCGCTGCGTTCGCTGGGACGCACCGGCGTCGCAGATCTGGTCGCGGGTCTCTGCCAGCGGGCCAGGCAGATGGCCGACGGGCTGGCCGGAGTGCCCGGCGCCGAGCTGCTCAACGACGTCGTCTACACCCAGGTGCTGGTCGCCTTCGGGGACGACGACACGACCCGCGAGGTCGGACGCCGGCTGCTGGCCGACGGGACCGCCGTGCTGACGCCGGCGACCTGGCGGGGTCGCGCCGCCCAGCGGTGTTCGATCAGCAACTGGTCCACCACGCCACACGACATCGACGCGACCCTGGCTGCGCTGCGTCGGATCGTCGGCGAGGTGAACACGGCCGGCGGGGCGCGCTGATACGCGTTGGCTCCTGTTACGCGGTCGTCCCCGCCGATCTGGCCTCGTGCGACACTGGCTCACCGCAGGGGCCCCCCTGCGGCGGGCGCTGGGTCCGGACAGGAGCCGGGGGAGGTGGCGTGGACGTCCAGCCGTACGTGTGGTTCATCACCGTCGCCGTCCTCGTGGCCGTGCTCGCCTTCGACGTCTTCATCATCGGCCGGCGGCCGCACGAGCCATCGATGCGGGAGTGCACGGTCGCGATCCTGTTCTTCATCGGGCTGGCAGTCGTCTTCGGGCTCGGGGTCTGGTACTTCAGTGGACTCGAGCACGCAGGCCAGTTCTATGCCGGATGGCTGACCGAGTACAGCCTGTCGGTCGACAACCTGTTCATCTTCATCATCATCATGTCGCGGTTCGCCGTGCCGCGGCAGTACCAGCAGACGGCGCTGCTCGTGGGGATCATCCTCGCGCTGGTGTTCCGCGGGATCTTCATCGCGCTCGGCACCGCGGTCATCCACTACTTCTCATGGGTGTTCTACGTGTTCGGCGCCTTTCTCGTCTACACGGCGTGGGCGCTGGCCCGGCACGGGATGGATGACCAAGGCGATTACGAGGAGAACGCGCTGCTGCGGTGGGTCAGCCGGCGCAGCAACACCACCGACGAGTACGAAGGCGTCAAGCCGGTCATCGTCCGGGACGGCAAACGACTGATAACGCCGATGCTGATCGTGATCCTGGCGTTGGGCTCGACCGACCTGTTGTTCGCGCTCGACTCGATCCCGGCGATCTTCGGGCTCACCAAGGAGCCCTACCTGGTCTTCGCGGCGAACGTGTTCGCGTTGATGGGCCTGCGGCAGCTGTACTTCCTGCTCGGGGGGCTGCTGGGCAAGCTTGTGTACCTGTCGCTGGGTCTGTCGGTGATCCTCGCGTTCATCGGCGTCAAGCTCGTGCTCGAGGCGCTGTACGAGAACTCGCTGCCGTTCGTGAACGGGGGCGAGCCCATCCACTCGGTGCCGACGGTGCCGATCTGGTTGTCACTCGGCTTCATCGTCGTGACGTTGGCGGTCACCACGGCGGCCTCCTTGATCAAGGTGCGCAGGGATCCGAACGCTGTCCGCGACATCACCGGGACGGAACAGGGCTGACCGTGCGGGTCAGGGGCGCTGGGCGGTCACGCAGAACAGCAGACCGATCGGATCACGCAGCACCACCCAGCGCGGTAGGTGGGAGGCATCGACGACGTCAGCTCCCAGGGACTGCATCCTGGCGACCTCGGTCGGTATCTCGTCGGTGCCGACGTCGATGTGCGCCCTGGTGAGCTCACCGACGTCCGCCGGGCCCAGCCGCTGCACGAGCAGCTGAAGCGGGGCCGGCTGGGCCGCCACCAGGTGCGGCATGTGGGCCGGCCCGGACGGATCGAGCTGCCAGCCGGTGGCAGCATGCCAGAATCGCAGTTCGTCGTCGTGCCGGTCGTGGGGGACGTCCAACGACACCTGAGTGACCCGGCTGCGGTGTCCGGTCGGCCAGCTGCTCGGCGGCGGGACCGTCCGCCTCTCCCGTTCGGAGACCAGGCAGAACGGCAGACCTCCCGGCGAGCCCATCACCTGCCACCATTGATGCCGGTCTCCGATCGAGGCGCCGAGCGCGGCCAGCCGGTCCCGCGACGAGTCGATGTCCCCGACGACCAGGTCGACGTGGATGCGCGCCGGCCCGTCGATCCGCTGGAGGTGAACGTAGGGCGTGCCGGCTGCCGGCTCCAGCGAGACGAACTCCGGGTGACCCTGCCAGGGAGTGCTGCCCGGCCAGCCGGTCGCGGCGGACCAGAAGCCTGCGCCGGCAGCGGCCCGTTCCTCCGGAACGTCGACGAAGACATGCATCCAGCCGCTCACCCGGGGACAGTAGCGGGAGGCGGACCGGGCTGCCGCTCGAACCGCCCGGCGCCCACCAGCGTCTCCTGTCGGTCCGGTGCGAGCGGCGCGTCCTCCACGATTGCGCCGCTCCGCGGAGCGTGCAGCATTCGCTTCCGGCCGCTGACGAAGCCGACGTGGTGGACTTCCTCGCCCGGCCGGGCGAAGAAGTAGAGGTCTCCCGGCGCGGCCTGCCCTGGGTTGAGCTCGAGCGCGGCGCGCTGCTGGTCGTCGGCATCGCGCGGCACGACGTGACCGCGCTCCCGGAAGGCGAGATGGACCAGCCCGGAGCAGTCCACGGCCATGCCGCAGGTGCCTCCCCAGAGGTAGGCGACCCCCAACAGCTGCCGTGCTGACCGAAGGACGTCCTGGGGACGTGCCGCCGGGTCAGGAGCTGACCCGAACCCCGATGTCGTGGTGAGCAGCCGCACGTCGGAGCTGGCGAACGTGCCGCCGAGGTCCCCGGGCAGCGCGACAGCCACCGACTCCGACGTGGCCGCCAGGACCGGCAGCGCCGTGGCCCAGGAGACCGCCCAGCTGCTGCCGCCGACCCGCAGCTCTGCCGACGGTGCGTGCACCACCGCCCACAGGTGCTCCGCTGTGTTGGGCTCCGTCAGCTCGGGAAGACCGGCGACATGCGCGCGAGGGAGCCAACCCGGGTAGCCGCGAGGGTCCTGGGACGACGGTTGCCATGGCGCAACCACCTGGAGCCAGCCATCCGTCTCGGCGACCACCTCGACGGGCTCACCGAGCAGGCACTGGGTGAGGGTCCGGCCGTGCAGCCCCAGCCGGCTGCGGGTGTCCATCGACTGGGACCAGGCCGCGATGTCGGGCACTCCGGCCAGCGCCGGCGCGTCGACATCGCGTGGTGCCGACGGGCTGGACCACAGCGTCGAGACGGGTACACGGACGGCCAGACGCGTCATCTGTGCCGCACCGCGTCGATGCCGAGTCCCGGTGCGTCCGGGAGCACAACGGCGCAGCCCTCGTACCGCAGGCCGCCGATCACCGGCGACTCGCGGATCCACCAGGCGGCGTCGAGGTCGCTGACCGCTGTCGTGCCGTACGCCGCCGCAAGGCTTGCCGCGGCTCCCACGCCGACCGGCCCCTCGATCATCGAGCCGACGACCGAACCCACGCCGTGTGCCCGCGCCACCTCCAGCATCGTTGCGGCGGTATGCAGACCGCCGCACTTGCCCAGCTTGACGTTGACGATGTCGGCTGCACGGCGGCGGATGACCTCGACGAGGTCACGGACACCGAACAGGCTCTCGTCGGCCATGATCGGCGTGTCCACCCGTCCGGTGACCCAGGCCATCGCGTCCAGGTCGGCAGCAGGAACCGGTTGCTCGACCAGTTCGACGTCGAGATCGGCCTCCTCCAGCGAGTGGATCACGGTGACCGCCTGACGGGCGGTCCACCCCTGGTTGGCATCGAGGCGGAGAGCGACCCCCGGCCCGACGGCCTCCCGTACCGCGCGGACCCGGGCGACGTCGTCACCCCGGCTCGTTCCGACCTTGAGCTTGAGGACGCCGAAGCCTTCGGCCACGCGACGACGGGCGGTGGCGGCGGTCTCGTCGGGGGGACCGGCCGGGACCGTCACGTCGGTCTCGACGCGGTAGGCGGCGGACCCGAGCAGCGCCGGAAGAGAGAGCCCGCGTCGGCGCGCCACGAGGTCGTGAAGCGCGACGTCCATCGCTGCCTTGGCACCGTGGTTCGCGACCACCGCGCCCTCGACCGCGCGGAGCAGCGGAGCGAGGTCGTCGGGGTCGCGCTCACGCACGACGTCCGAGAGCGGTCCCTGCAGGCACGCCTCCGCGCTGCCCAGCGACTCGCCGGTGACCTGCCAGACCTGCGGCGCCTCCCCGAACCCGCTCCGGCCGTCGGAGTCGACCAGCTGCACGATGACCGACTCGAGCGAGGTCACGCGGCGAAGCGCCGTGACGAACGGTGTGTGCAGCGGCACGGTGATCCGCTGGCAGCGGACGTCGACGATCACGCGTCGACCCCGGTCCGACACTTGTCCGGCGCGATCCGACAGTTATCCGGCGCGATCCGACAGTTATCCGGCGCGATCCGACAGTTGACGAGGCGCACACGCGGACGCCGCTGCACTACGACAGAAGAGGGCGCCGGCCGGGGGGCAGCGAACCGAGCGGCCGATGGTCCTCCGCCAGGGGCGCCGACACGGCCGGCTTCCGCCCTGGTCTTCGAGGTGATGGTGCAGGCGTAGGTCAAGGCGGCCCCGATCACCAGCCGCGTTCCCGCCATTCGGCGAGCTGCGGACGCTCTGCGCCCAGCGTCGTGTCGTCACCGTGGCCGGGGTACACCCACGTCTCGTCGGGGAGCCGGTCGAAGACCTTGGCCTCAAGGTCGTCCATCAGGGAGGTGAAGTCCTCGGGACGGGTTGTCCGGCCGGGCCCGCCGGGGAAGAGGCTGTCGCCGGTGAAAAGGTGCGGTGCGCCGGTCGGGTCGTCGTAGAGCAGCGCGATCGACCCCGGCGTGTGCCCGACCAGATGGATCACCTCGAGCTCTGACCGGCCGACCTGCACCCTCGCGCCGTCGGCCACCGGCTCCTGTGTCGGTACCGGGATGCCGTCGGCATCGTCGGTACCGGCCACCGTCGTGGCCCCGGTCGCGGAGACAACATCGGCAAGCCCCTGCCAGTGGTCGCCGTGTCGATGCGTCGTGATCACCCGACGCAACGGTCCGTCACCAAGAGTGGCCAGCAAGGTCTCAGCGTCGTTCGCGGCGTCGATCAGCACCTCGTCGTCGGTCTGCCGGCAGCGCAGCACGTACGCATTGTTGTCCATCGGACCCACCGACAGCTTGGTGATCATCAGATGGGCCAGCTCACGGACGTCGGGGCGTTCCCCGGTCTTGACCTTGCCTGTGTAGCTCATCGCCATGCTCCCAGTATCGGTAGTGGACCGGACGGATCAACGCTCAGGCCTGCGCCCTTGGTGCGGCCCAGCACCCAGCCGAGCAGCACGGGGCTCGAGCCGCTGACGACGACCCGCCCGTCGCCGATCCGCCACGCTGCTCCGGTGTCCGTCGCGCGCAAGGTCACGCCTGGTGCGCCCCCGCGGCCGTCGAAGTCGCGGACGCATCGGGCGAGCGTACGGGCCACGAAGGGCACGGACCAGTGGGCGGGGGTGTAGCCGGCATCGAGGTCGACGTGGTGGATCTCGACCTCCGACTCGCGCAGCACGGGAATCATCCAGCCGCGGGACTCGCTGTTGTCGCGTCCCCAACGGATCGCCCGGCGCCATCCGTCGTCAGGGAGCCGACCGGCCGCCTCAGCGAACCGGTCGTGCGACCTGACGACGTCCGCTCGCAGATCGTCGGCGGTGCGTCCGGCGCCCGCCTCGATGTCGGCGCTGCGGACCTGCTGGGACACATACGCCGGCGTCTCGACTCCGGTGCGAGCCCAGGTCAGCAGGTTCACCATCGCATCAGCGTTCCGGGCGATGTGTGTGACCACGTGCCCGCGGGTCCAGCCCGGCAGCAGCGAGGGGCTGGTCATCGAGGTGTCGTCGAGCCGGTCGAGGGTCCGGAGCAGCCGGGCGGTCCCGTTCTCGATCACGGGGAGCAGGGCCACCGGATCCGGGGTCGCGTCGGCGTCCTCGAGCATGATCTGAAACCTAGCGCTCCCAGGTGGCTCTCGTCGGGGCGGTCGCAACGCCGGCGCGAGCCCCAGACCGTGCCGCCGCATGCCACCGGAAGGTTCTGTCGGTGGCCGCCGTTAACATTGCGGCACCCGAAGTCTCTGTGTGCCCGTCGCCAAAAGAGAGCGCTGTAGTGGCAGACCACCTGATCATCCGCGGAGCCCGCGAGCACAACCTGAAGGACGTGTCGATCGACCTTCCGCGCGACTCGCTGATCGTGTTCACCGGACTCTCCGGCTCGGGCAAGTCAAGCCTGGCGTTCGACACGATCTTCGCGGAGGGGCAGCGTCGCTACGTCGAGTCGCTGTCTGCGTACGCGCGACAGTTCCTCGGTCAGATGGACAAGCCGGATGTCGACTTCATCGAGGGTCTGTCCCCGGCGGTGTCCATCGACCAGAAGTCGACATCGCGCAACCCCCGCTCGACCGTCGGCACGATCACCGAGGTCTACGACTACCTGCGCCTGCTGTACGCGCGCGCCGGCCGCCCGCACTGCCCGGTGTGCGGCCGGCCGATCGCGCGCCAGACTCCCCAGCAGATCGTCGATCGGGTGCTCGAGCTGGAGCAGGGGAGTCGATTCCAGGTCCTGGCGCCGGTGATCCGCGGCCGCAAGGGCGAGTACGCAGAGCTCTTCCATCAGCTGCAGACCCAGGGCTTCTCCCGAGTCCGGGTCAACGGCGACACCTACCCGCTCACCGAGCCGCCGAGGCTCGACAAGCAGAAGAAGCACACGATCGACGTGGTCGTGGACCGGCTGACGGTCAAGGCGTCGGCGAAGCGGCGACTCACCGACTCCGTCGAGACCGCCCTCGGGTTGTCGTCGGGTCTGGTGACGCTCGACTTCGTCGACCTGCCCGAGGACGACGAACATCGGGAGCGGACGTTCTCCGAGCACCTCGCCTGCCTCTACGACGACCTGTCCTTCGAGGAGCTCGAGCCCCGGTCGTTCTCGTTCAACTCGCCGTTCGGCGCATGCGTGGAGTGCCACGGGATCGGCACCCGGATGGAGGTCGACCCTGATCTGGTGGTCCCGGACCCGGGTGCGACGCTGGAGCAGGGCGCGATCTCGCCCTGGTCGGCCGCCCATGTCTCGGAGTACTTCCGGCGCCTGGTCGACGCGCTCGCCGACGAGCTCGGCTTCGCGACCGACGTCCCCTTCGCCGAGCTGCCCGCGAGAGCCCGCGCGTCGCTGCTCCAGGGCCACCCCACCAAGGTGCACGTGCGCTACAAGAACCGGTACGGCCGTGAACGCTCCTACTACTCCGCGTTCGAGGGGGCCATCCCGTACGTGGAGCGCCGGCACGCCGAGGCCGAGAGCGACACCAGCCGGGAGCGCCTCGAGGGCTTCATGCGTGAGGTCCCGTGCCCGGAGTGCGGCGGGACCCGACTCAAGCCGATCTCACTCGCGGTCACTCTGGGCGGGAAGAACATCGCCGAGGTCTGTTCGATGCCGATCGCCGACACCGCGGTGTTCCTGCGCGATCTCGACCTCAGCGCCCGGGAAAGGCAGATCGCCGAGCGGGTCCTGAAGGAGATCGCCGAGCGCCTGCGCTTTCTCCTCGACGTCGGGCTCGACTACCTGATGCTCAACCGGCCGAGCGGGTCGCTGTCGGGTGGCGAGGCGCAAAGGATCAGGCTCGCCACCCAGATCGGCGCGGGCCTGGTGGGTGTCCTGTACGTCCTCGACGAACCGTCGATCGGGCTGCACCAGCGGGACAACCACCGGCTGATCGACACCCTGGTGCGGCTGCGTGACCTGGGCAACACCCTGATCGTCGTCGAACACGACGAGGACACGATCCGGGCCGCCGACTGGGTCGTCGACATCGGCCCGGGAGCCGGAGAGCACGGCGGCCAGGTGGTCGTGTCGGGCACGGTCGACGACCTGCTCACCCACCACGACTCGCTGACCGGCGCCTATCTCTCCCGGCGCCGGGAGATCCCGCTGCCGACGGTGCGCCGGCCGCTGACACCCGGCCGTGAGATCACCGTTCTCGGCGCCAGGGAGCACAACCTTCAAGACATCGACGTGACGTTCCCGCTCGGCGTGTTCATCGCGATCACCGGGGTGTCCGGCTCGGGCAAGTCCACCCTTGTCAACGGCATCCTCTACAAGGCACTGGCCAGGCACATCTACCATGCCCGCGACATCCCAGGGCGGCACCGCAGGATGACCGGGATCGACGACGTCGACAAGGTCATCCACGTGGACCAGTCTCCGATCGGGCGGACGCCGCGGTCGAACCCGGCGACCTACGCGGGTGTCTTCGACCACGTTCGCAGGCTGTTCGCCGAGACGCCGGAGGCGAAGATGCGGGGCTACCTCCCGGGCCGGTTCTCGTTCAACGTCAAGGGCGGGCGCTGCGAGGCCTGCGCCGGCGACGGAACGATCAAGATCGAGATGAACTTCCTGCCCGACGTCTACGTCCCGTGCGAGGTCTGCCACGGCGCGCGTTACAACCGTGAGACCCTCGAGGTCCATTTCAAGGGCAAGACGGTCTCCGAGGTGCTCGACATGCCGATCGAGGAGGCGGTCGAGTTCTTCGCGGCGATCCCGGCGATCGCCCGGCACCTGCGCACGCTCGTCGATGTGGGGTTGGGGTACGTACGGCTCGGGCAGCCGGCGCCCACGCTGTCCGGCGGCGAAGCGCAGCGGGTGAAACTGGCCTCCGAGCTGCAGAAGCGGTCGACGGGTCGGACCGTCTATGTGCTCGACGAGCCGACGACGGGCCTGCACTTCGAGGACATCAGCAAGCTGCTGGGCGTGCTCGGACGGCTCGTGGACCAGGGCAACACCGTCATCGTCATCGAGCACAACCTCGATGTGATCAAGACCGCCGACTGGCTCATCGACCTGGGTCCCGAAGGAGGGTCCCGTGGGGGCCTGGTGGTCGGGGAGGGGACTCCGGAGCAGCTTGCGGCCAACCCCGACAGCTACACCGGAGCGTTCCTCAAGCCCGTTCTGTCGACGGCAGGCACCCCGGCCGGCAAGCGAGCGGCCGCCCGTCGGAGGTCGGCGGGCAGGCGCGCACCGCAGGCGGTGGCATCCGGCGGGTGAACCCCGGCGGGTCTTGAAGCGTTAGCAGATGGACTGATCACTCGGTTGAGTATCTCGACACCCCCACTCACAAGGAGCGCCATGCCTGACGACAACGCCGCGCACGAAACCAGCCGCACCGGGATGCCCCGCCGCACAGTTCTTCGCGGGGTTGCAGCCGCCGGTGCCGTTGGGATCGCAACGCCGCTGCTTGCCGCCTGTGGTGGTGGGGGCGACTCCAGCTCGGCCGACGCAGGCAGCCCGTCGACATCGGATGGCGGCTCGGCGCCGGAGCCGAGCGCCGGGGGGGGCGGCGGTGCCAAGCTCACCACCACCTCCGCCATCCCCGAGGGCGAGGGGACCGTCTTCAAGCCGCAGAAGATCGTCGTGACCCAGCCGACCTCAGGTGAGTTCAAGGCGTTCACCGCGATCTGCACGCACATGGGCTGCACCGTTGACAACGTCTCCGACGGGACGATCAACTGCATCTGCCACGGCAGCATGTACGACATCTCGACCGGCGAGGTGGTCCATGGCCCCGCCACGCAGCCGCTCGCGCCGATCGGCATCGCCGTGAAGGGCAACGAGATCGACCTCACGTAGTCCGGGCCCTGGCCGGACAGGGTGCCGGTGCAGCGGAGTCCGGTGTGTCCCGGCGAGTGCCTAGGCTGGGCGGGTGGCAGATCCGGCGACCTACCGACCAGCACCGGGCTCCATCCCGGACTCGCCCGGCGTCTACCGGTTCCGCGACTCCGCCAACCGGGTGATCTACGTCGGCAAGGCGAAGAGCCTTCGCTCCCGGCTGTCGTCGTACTTCCAGGACAGCTACAGCCTGCACCCGCGCACCCAGACGATGGTCAAGTCCGCCGCCGGCGTCGACTGGACCGTGGTCGCCAGCGAGGTGGAGGCGCTGCAGCTGGAGTACTCCTGGATCAAGGAGTTCGACCCTCGGTTCAACGTCAAGTACCGCGACGACAAGTCGTACCCGTGGCTGGCGGTCACGCTCAACGAGGAGTACCCGCGGGTGACCGTCGGCCGGGGCCCGAAGAAGAAGGGAGTGCGGTACTTCGGGCCGTACTCGCACGCCTGGGCGATCAGGGAGACGGTCGACCTGCTGCTGCGGGTGTTCCCGATGAGGTCGTGCTCCAGCGGGGTGTTCACCCGCTCCGGGCAGATCGGCCGGCCCTGCCTGCTCGGATACATCGGCAAGTGCGCGGCGCCCTGCGTCGGACGAGTGAGCGCGGACGAGCACCGCGCGATCGTCGACGACTTCGTCTCGTTCATGTCGGGCAACGCCGACGCCTACGTCAAGCGGCTCGAGAAGCAGATGCTGCAGGCCTCCGACGACCTTGACTTCGAGCGCGCCGCCAGGCTGCGCGACGACATCGGCGCGCTCAACCGCGCGATGCACAAGAACGCGGTGGTCCTCGGCGACGGGACCGACGCGGATGTGATCGCGATGGTGGAGGACCCGCTGGAGGCGGCGATCCAGATCTTCCACGTGCGGGGGGGACGGGTCCGCGGCCAGCGCGGCTGGGTGGCGGACAAGGTCGAGGAGGCGACGGCCGCTGATCTGATCGAGGGTTTCCTGCTCCAGCTGTACGACGGCGAGCAGGGCGACGCGCTACCCCGTGAGGTGCTGGTTCCGACCCTGCCGACCGACGTCAACGCTGTGACGGAATGGCTGGCCCAGCGTCGGGGAGGGCGCATCGCGTTGCGGGTGCCTCAGCGTGGCGACAAAAAAGCGCTGATCGAGACGGTCCGGCGGAACGCCCACCAGGCGCTCGCGCTGCACAAGACGAAGCGGGCCAGCGATCTCACCAGCCGCAGCCGGGCGCTGGAGGAGCTTCAGCTGGCCCTGGGCCTGCCGGAGGCCCCGCTGCGGGTGGAGTGCTTCGACGTCTCCAACCTGCAGGGCACCGAGGTCGTCGCATCGATGGTGGTCTTCGAGGACGGCCTGCCACGCAAGAGCGACTACCGCAGATTCGTGATCCGCGGGGTCGACGGACAGAACGACGTCGCAGCGATGCACGAGACGATCACCCGGCGCTTCCGGCGCTACCTCGACGAGCGCTCGCAGATGGGCACGCCGGAGATCGACGACGGCGCGGACGGGCCGCTGCTGGTCGACCCGGACACCGGCCGACCCAAGAAGTTCGCGTACGCCCCGGGACTGGTCGTTGTCGACGGTGGGCCGCCGCAGGTCGCTGCCGCCCAGCGGGCCCTCGACGAGCTCGGTATCGACGACGTCCCGGTCTGCGGGCTCGCCAAGCGTCTGGAGGAGGTGTGGCTGCCCGGCCAGGCCGACCCGGTGATCCTGCCGCGAACCAGCGAGGGGCTCTACCTGCTGCAGCGCATCCGGGACGAGGCACACCGCTTCGCGATCACCCATCACCGCAACCGCCGGTCGAAGTCGATGGTCGAGTCGGTACTCGACGACGTGCCCGGGCTCGGCGAGGTGCGTCGCAAGACCCTGCTCAAGCACTTCGGCTCGCTGCGCAAGCTGCGGGCGGCGAGGGTGGAGGACATCGCTGCTGTGCCCGGGTTCGGCCGAAACACCGCCGAAGCGGTCATCGTGGCGTTGCAGAACCACTCCCGGCAGGCTGCGAAGCCGGCCGTGAACGTGTCGACAGGTGAGATCCTCGAGGAGGACGACACACCACCCATCGGCGGGGCAGCGCCCGTCCAGGCGCAGGAGGACCGATGACCGACACCAACGCCGAGCTCGTGGTGGTCACCGGCATGAGCGGAGCGGGACGAAGCACCGCCGCCAAGGTGCTGGAGGACCTCGGCTGGTTCGTGATCGACAACCTGCCGCCACAGCTGCTTCCATCGGTGGTCGAGCTGGTGGGCAGTGCGGAGCGTGCAGAGCCGAGGATCGCTGTCGTCGTCGACGTCCGGTCCCGATGGTTCTTCGCCGCTCTCCGGGGAGCTCTCGGTGACATGGTGCTGCACGGAGTCCGCCCGGTGATCCTGTTCCTGGAGGCCTCCGACGACGTTCTGGTACGCCGGCAGGAAGCGGCCAGGCGGCCGCACCCGCTCCAGGGTGACGGCCGGTTGCTCGACGGCATCGCCGCCGAGCGCGAGCTGGTGATGGACCTGCGCGGCGACGCCGACGTCCTCATCGACACCTCCATGCTCAATGTGCACCAGCTGGCCGCCAAGGTCGCGAACGCGTTCTCCGAGCCGGAGGAGACAGCGCTGAACGCGACCATCGTGTCCTTCGGCTTCAAGTACGGCATTCCCGTCGATGCCGACCTGGTGGTCGACATGCGGTTCCTCCCCAACCCGCACTGGATCCCCGAGCTCCGCCCGCAGACCGGGCTGGACCCCGACGTCATCGAGTACGTCACCAGCCAGCCCGACGCGAAGGCGTTCCTCGACAACTACGAGCTGTTGCTGAGAACGCTCACGCACGGCTACCTGCGGGAAGGCAAGCGGTACGTGTCGATCGCGGTCGGGTGCACCGGCGGGAAGCACCGCAGCGTCGCGATGTCGGAGGCGCTCGGCCAGCGGCTGCGGCAAGGGGGGATCCCTACCCTCGTCGTCCACCGGGACCTGGGTCGCGAGTGAGTGCCGCTCCAACGGCCCCGTCTCGTGTGGTCGCGCTGGGCGGAGGCCACGGCCTGGCGGCGTCCCTGGCCGCGTTGCGGCGGGTGACTCCCCGCCTGACCGGCATCGTCACGGTTGCCGACAACGGAGGATCGTCCGGACGGTTGCGCACCGAGCTCGGGGTGCTGCCACCCGGTGATCTCCGGCAGGCGCTCGCCGCGCTGTGCCGCGACGACGAATGGGGGCGCACCTGGGCGCGGGTTCTCCAGCACAGGTTCGCCGGGAACGGTGAACTGCACGACCACGCCGTCGGCAACCTGCTGATCGTTGCGCTGTGGGAGCTGCTCGGCGACCACGTCGGCGGTCTCGACTGGGTGGGCAGACTGCTCGGAGCGCAGGGCCGCGTGCTGCCTATGTCAGCCGTGCCGCTCGACATCACCGCGCAGGTGCAGGGGCTCGACCCGAAGCACCCGACGGCGGTGCAGGTGGTGCGCGGTCAGGTGGAGATCGCCACCACCGTCGGTCACGTCATAGGCGTTGCCCTTGACCCGGTCGACCCGCCGGCATGCGCGGAGGCTCTGACCGCCTTGCTCGCGGCGGACCACGTCGTGCTCGGTCCGGGCTCGTGGTTCACGTCGGTGATCCCGCACCTGCTGGTGCCACAGCTTGCGGAGGCGCTGCACGAGACGCCGGCGCGCAGGATCGTCACGCTCAACCTCGGCGAGCAGCCGGGGGAGACCGACGGGTTCTCGCAGGCGACGCACCTCGAGGTGCTCGCGATGCATGCTCCCGAGCTTCGGATCGACGTCGTGGTCGCCGACAAGAGAGCGGTCGGCGACCCGGCCGATTTGGCCCGTACCGCAAGGGGAATCGGTGCTGAGCTGGTCATCGCCGACGTGGCATCCACCGAAGACCCGCATCGGCATGACCCGGCGCGGCTGGCCGCGGCCTACCAATCCGTGATGGGTGGTGGTTGACGCGCGTGGCAGGATTCTGCACATGGCGATGACGGGGCACGTGAAGGCTGAGCTGGCAAGCACACACGTGACGAAGTCATGTTGCCGAAAGGCAGAGGTGTCGGCGCTGCTCCGTTTCGCGGGTGGGCTGCACATCGTCGCCGGCCGGATCGTGGTGGAGGCCGAGCTGGACACCGGTGCGGCGGCCAGGCGGCTGCGCCGCGACATCGCCGAGATCTATGGCCATCCCTCCGAAGTCGTCGTGGTCAATGCTGCCGGCATCCGCAAGGGCACCCGGTACCTCGTCCGGGTGGTGCGTGACGGGGAGGCGCTGGCCCGCCAGACCGGGCTGCTGGACGGACGCGGCCGGCCGGTCCGCGGGTTGCCGCCGCAGGTCGTGTCGGGGGCCGGCTGCGACGCTGTCGCCGCTTGGCGCGGCGCGTTCCTCGCGCACGGGTCGCTGACCGAGCCGGGCCGGTCCTCCGCGCTCGAGGTGACCTGTCCGGGCCCGGAGGCCGCTCTCGCCCTGGTCGGCGCGGCCCGCCGGCTCGGTATTCCGGCGAAGGCGCGCGAGGTGCGGGGCGTCGACCGGGTGGTGATCCGCGACGGTGACTCGATCGGAGCCCTGCTGACCCGGCTGGGCGCCTGTCTCTTATACACATCTGACGCTGCCGACGAATGTCCAGCAGTGTAGATCTCGGT
>JBKPNJ010000133.1:0-5473 GCA_046732575.1 Actinomycetota bacterium | reverse complement strand
CCTGGAACGTGGCGTTGAGCTTCTCGATCGCGGCCGCCTGACCTCCGCGCACCTCCTGGTCCCAGATCTTGAGGGTGACGTCGCCCATCGACGCGACGTCGGTCGAGACCCCGGAGGGGTTGACCTCCGGCGGGGACGATGAACTGTCGGACCCGGGAGCGCAGGCGGCGGCGAGCACCGCAGTCACGGCTGCGGCACCGGCGATGCGCCTGCGCATGGCTGCTCTGGTCATCGATCGTCTCCTCGTCTCAGCTCCGCGGCCAACCCCGAACGTAGCCCGATCGTCGCCGTCGCGCGCAGCACCGACGCGGTCGCATCGGCAGGAATCACGTCGTCGAGGAACGCGTAGTCCTGGCCGAACCTCCGGAGTTCGCGGTTCGCCCGCCACCAGACCGCGATGTCCCCCCAGCCGGGGGCGGCGAGCGCACCGCCGAAGTGACGCACCGACAGCGCCGCGCAGAGGTTGGCGAACCTCAGTCGCTGCACCAGCGGCCAGCCGGCCAGGGAACCCGTGACCAGGCCGGCCAGGAAGACGTCGCCGGCACCGGTCGAGTCCAGGGCCTCGACCGGCACGGAGTCGGCGCTGGCGCACTCGCCCGTCGTCGCGTCATGCCCGAATGCTCCTCCGGTGCCGTTCGTCACGACCGCCAGGGGCACCCAGCCCGCGATCGCCTCGAGTGCGTCTCGCGGATCGGCGGTGCGAGTGAACGACTGCGCCTCGACCGCGTTGGGGACGAACGCGTGGCAGTACGCGAGACGTTCTCTCAGCTGGCCGGCATCCCAGCGCTCAGCGGGGTCCCAGCCGACGTCGCCGAACATCAGGGTGCCGCGCGCCGCCGCGATCTCCACCCACCGGGGTTGGGGAACCCCGAGCTCGACGAAGCCGGCACGACAGGGCGGAGGTTCGCCGATCATCGCGTCGGTGTCCTCCGGCGGCGGATGGCCGTGCGTGATCATGGACCGGTCGTCGTCGAACGCGAGGGACACAGTCACCGGCGAGTGCCAGTCGTCGTACCGCTTGGAGCAGCTGAGGTCGATCCCCTCGTGCTCGGCAAGGATCTTCCAGCAGAAGTCGCCGTAGCCGTCCTCTCCGAAGGCGGCAGCCAGGCAGGTGTGCAGTCCCAGTCTGGAGGCGGCGACACCGAGGTTGGCGACGCCGCCCGGACTGGAGCCCATTCCGTCGGTCCAGACCTCGTGGCCCCGGGTGGGCGGCTTGCGCATACCGCTGAAGATGATGTCGAGGAAGACTGTTCCGGCCAGGAAGAGGTCGTAGGTGGTCGACGCGTCCGAACACTGCGGGTCCTCCACCACGGCCACCACCCCTGGCTGCAGTCTGTGTCACGTCGCCGTCGGCGTGCAAGCGCCGCTGGTAGCGTGCCCGCGTGCGGCTGACCATGGTCGGTGGTGGTGGTTTCCGGGTTCCCTTGGTCTATCGGGCACTGTGCGAGGACCGGCGTGCTGGCCGCGTCACCGATGTCGTGCTGCACGACACCGACACCGCCCGGGTGAACCGGGTCGCGGCGGTCATGGCGCAGCTGGCCCGCGGTCGTGCCGACGCGCCGAAGGTCCACGTGGTGGCGGACCTCGCCACGGCGGTGCGGGGAGCCGACTTCGTCTTCTCAGCGATCCGGGTGGGTGGGCTGCTCGGCCGCACCTGGGATGAGCGAGCAGCACTTCGGCATGGACTGCTGGGCCAGGAGACGACCGGTGCCGGGGGGTTGTGCTACGGACTGCGCACCGTCCCGGTCGCTCTCGGTCTTGCCGAGGTGGTGCGTCGCGAGGCGCCAGGTGCCTGGGTCATCAACTTCACCAACCCGGCCGGGCTGGTGACCGAGGCGATGGCGCGCGTGCTCGGCGACCGGGTGGTCGGGATCTGCGACTCACCGGCCGGCATGTTCGCGCGGGTGGCCGGTGCCCTGAACGTACCGCTGGAGGCGGCGACCTTCGACTACGCAGGACTCAACCACCTCGGCTGGCTGCAGCGGGTGCTCGTCGACGGAGGTGACGTGCTCCCGAGCCTGCTGGCCGATGCGCCTGCGCTGGAGTCGATCGAGGAGGGCCGGCTGTTCACACCCGGCTGGCTGCAGCTGCTCGGCATGATCCCCAATGAGTACCTCTACTACTACTACTTCACCCGTGAGGCGGTGCAGTCGATCCTGCAAGCACCACAGACCCGTGGAGAGTTCCTGCTCGACCAGCAGTCGCTGTTCTACTCCGGCGGGGGTGACCCGTATGCCCGGTGGGAGTCCGCCCGGCGAGAGCGCAACGCGACGTATATGGCGGAGACCCGGTCGAGGTCCGAGTCGAACCTCGAGTCCGGGTCATCGGCGGCCGGCGAGGTCGGTGACGCCGGCTTCGCCGGCGGCTATGACCAGGTCGCGCTGGCCCTGATGCGGGCGATCGCTCACGACGAGCGCACATCGGTCGTGCTCAACGTGGCCAACAGGGGGGCCCTGGCCGGGCTTGACGACGAGGCTTTCGTCGAGATCGGCTGCCGGGTGGCGGCGTCCGGTCCGGTGGCGTCGCCGGTGAGCCCGCTGCCCCTGCACGCGCTCGGGCTCGTGCAGTCGGTGAAGGCCGCGGAGCGGGTGGTGGTGGAGGCGGCCTGCGCCGGTTCCCGGTCGCTCGCGGTCAAGGCCCTGGCGCTGCATCCCCTGGTGGACTCCCTGACGACCGCCGATCAGATCGTCAGCACCCAGCTGGAGCACGTGCCCGAGCTTCGCAGGGTGCTCGTCCATCCGTAGCCTTCCCGGCAGGCGCTCAGCGGATCTCGATCCGCCCCAGCACGGGGAGCACGGCGACGTCGCAGGAGAGTGCCCGGCGGCGCACCTCGACGGCGAACTCCTCACCGGGCCGGGTGAGCCGGTCGGTCATCCACCGGCGCAGCAGCATGGGGTGCATGGTGCCCCAGTGCACCGGAACGGCGGTCCCGGCCCGGCTGCGCGCAACCGCCTCGGCCGCCCTGACCGGGTTCAGATGCCCGTCGCCGAGATTGGGCCCCCATCCCCACACCGGCACCATCGCCAGGTCGATCGCACCGGTCGGTGACCATTGCGGCAGTCTGTCCATCGCGTCGTACAGATCGGTGTCACCGGCCAGCCACACTGTCCGCGTTCCGTCGCTGACCAGGTGACCCACCGCCGTGGCGCGCGGTCCGCCCCGCCGCCTACCGTCATGGCTGGCCGGTACGGCGACGACGGTGACGCCGCCGGCCGCGTAGCTCTCGCCGGCGGAGAGCTCGGCGACCACCCGGACACCCTTGCCGCGCAGCCAGGCGCCGGCGCCGGGTGGCGAGACGACCGGGGCGTGTCCGAGCCGCGACAGCGTGGGCAGATCGGTGTGGTCGTGGTGCATGTGCGACAGCACGACGAGGTCCGCGGAGTCCCAGGGGCCGACCGGCAGCCGAGCGCCGATCCTGCGCACGATGCCGGCCTGGCCGACGTGGCTGAACACCGGGTCGCCGACCACGCGGGCACCGGCCATCTCCAGCAGGACGGCGGAGTGGCCCAGCCAGGTGGCGTCGAGCCGTCCGGTGGCCCGCGCAGGAGAGGTCCGTTCGATTTCCACAACGACCACAGTCTGGCGTGCCAGGTGCGCACCGCAACCGGGCTCCTCCTGGGGTTGACGGTCGCTGCGATGCCGCGCGGCGGGCGTCGTCGGCTAGGTTCGACGGTGGGCGACTGCCCGGGCACGACCTGGCCGACAGGCCCCGACGCCGGTTCAGGAGACAGCATGTCGGTGATCCGCAAGACCTCGGTGACCGTGCTGGGCTGGGTGCTGGTCGCTGCCGGGATCGCGGCGCTGATCCTGCCCGGGCCCGGACTGCTGCTGCTCCTGGCCGGCCTGGTGGTGCTGTCGCAGGAGTACGAGTGGGCGCGTCGCCGGGTCGAGCCGGTGCGCGTCAAGGCCTTCGACGTGGCGGCGGCCGGAGTGGAGACGTGGCCGCGCATCCTGGTCAGCGGCCTGGCCGCGATCGGAGTCGTCGCGGTCGGCCTGTTCTGGTGGGCCGATCCGGAGATACCCGAGATCTGGGTCGTCGGTCCTGGCCTCCCCTTCGGCGGCTGGGCGACGGGAAGCGGCCTGGTCCTGTCCGGCGTCGTCGCCTTGGGGCTGCTGGTCTACAGCGTCCGGCGGTTCCGCGGCGCTGGAGCCCGCGGCGCCGGCAAGACCTGCCGGTGACGCGGATGGCAGCCAGCGGCAAGTCCCCGGCGGTCGAGATCGAGGTCGGCGACCAGACGGTGCGGATCTCCAACCCGGACCGTGTCTACTTCTCCGCCCGGGGGGAGACCAAGCTCGACCTGGCGCACTACTACCTGAGCGTCGGTGAGGGGATCGTACGGGCGCTGCGTGAGCGGCCCTGCATGATGCACCGCTTCCCGGAGGGCGTCGACGGCGAGAAGGTGCACCAGAAGCGGCTACCACGAGGTGCTCCGCCCTGGGTCGAGACGGTCCGGGTGGACTTCCCCTCGGGTAGGCACGCCTACGAGCTGTGCGTCACCGAGCTCGGCAGTGTCATCTGGGCGGTGCAGATGTCCACCGTCGAGTTCCATCCCTGGAACTCCCGTCGGGCCGACACCGAGCGCCCGGACGAGTGGCGCATCGACCTCGACCCCGGACCCGCATGCGGCTTCGAGACGGTCCGCCGCGTCGCGCACGTCGCCCGGGGCGTGCTCGACGAGCTGGGCGCGGTGGGCTGGCCGAAGACCTCAGGCGGTGCGGGGCTGCACATCTACGTGCGGATCGAGCCGAGCTGGGGCTTCGGGGATGTACGCCGCGCTGCTCTGGCATTCGCCCGTGAGGTGGAGCGCCGGGCACCCGACCACGTCACGACGACATGGTGGCGTAAGAACCGCGACCCGGCGAAGCTCTTCGTCGACTACAACCAGAACGCGCGCGACCACACGATCGCCGCGGCGTACTCCGTAAGAGGCGTCCCCGAGGGGAGGGTGTCGACGCCGGTCACCTGGGACGAGATCGATGACGTGCGACCGGCGGACTGCACGATCGCGACGGTCCCCGACCGCTTCGCCAGGCTGGGCGACCTGCACGAGGGCATCGACGAGGCGGTGTTCTCGCTGGAGTCTCTGTTGGACTGGGCCGAGCGCGACGAGCGCGAGGGCGCCGACGATCCCGGCATCCCGCCGGACGACGCGTCGGCAGCTTCGCCCGACTGAGCCGGGCGGCGCAGAACCGGACCCGGCCGACACCCCGCGGTTCGTCCCTGGCCGGGTCTCAGCCCAGCTGGTCCTCCTTGTCCCCGCGTTCCCACCAGGGGTTGGCCACGATGGCAGCCACCGGGGGGATGCCGGCCGCGGCGACGCTCATGATCACAGCGGCCGTGGTGGAGAACAGTCGGACGACGAACCAGGCCAGCACGATCAGCGTCAGGCAGATGCCCATCAAGGTGAAGTACGCCCGTCGACGGCCCACACGCTCGACGATAGTCAGCGGCGACGGCGTGAGCCTCGGGCTG
>JBKPNJ010000132.1:0-7155 GCA_046732575.1 Actinomycetota bacterium | reverse complement strand
TGAAGAGCGCACCGATCTCATCAGGATCATTGGAGTTCCACGCTCGAACGTATGCCTCGACCCAGGCGGTCACGATCTCAGAATCCGTCACGCTCTGAGTATCGTTCACGGGATGCGTCCTCGAAGTGGGGAGCATGACCGCGCGCCTGGCGACGATATGGTTCCACCATCCGCCGGCCGGCAGCTGCCATCAGATCCGCCTGTTTCGCGGTGCGCATTCGTCGGCGCAGACCGGACGTCCAACCGCGACCGGGACCCGACCCAGCAGCAACATGGCGTCGTCACCGTGGCGTCAACTGACGACTCGCGGCAGGTCGCCGCAGAACAACTGACGGATCACGCCGAATAAGTGTCGGATGACGAGATGGGGGAGATCCGCGCCGCTCAGAACGTCTGCGCCTCTCCAGGGAACGCACCGGTGGCGACCTCGGCTGAGAAGGCTCTGGCGGCATCGAGCAGGACCCCGTGCAGGTCGGCGTACTGCTTGACGAACTTCGGGATGCGACCGGTCCGCAGGCCCGCCATGTCCTGCCAGACGAGCACCTGGGCGTCACAGTGCGGCCCGGCGCCGATGCCGATGGTCGGAATCGTCAGTTTCGACGTCACCTGGGCTGCCACGTCACCGGGCACCATCTCCATCACGAGCGCGAAGGCACCCGCCGCCTCGAGCGCCTGGGCGTCGGTGAGGAGGTCGTCGGCCGAGTTTCCGCGCCCTTGGACGCGGTAACCGCCGAGGGTGTGCTCTGACTGCGGGGTGAAGCCGATGTGTGCCATCACCGGTATTCCGGCCCGCACCAGCAGCTCGACCTGGTCGACCACCTCGGCTCCACCCTCTAGCTTCACCGCGTGCGCGTTCGCTTCCTTCATGAACCGCACGGCTGTGTGAAACGCCTGATCCGGCGAGGCCTGGTAGGAACCGAACGGCAGGTCGGCCACGACCAGTGCCCGGCGCACCGACCTGGTGACGGCCCGGACGAGCGGGATGAGCTCGTCGACGGTGACCGGGAGCGACGTCGCGTTGGCGTACACGTTGTTCGACGCCGAGTCGCCCACCAGGAGCACGGGGATTCCCGCCTCGTCGAAGGTCTGCGCAGCATATTGCTCGTATGCGGTCAGCATCGCCCAGCGCTCGTGGCGCTCCTTCATCTGTCGAAGGTGATGGATGCGGATGCGTTTGACGGCTGGGGCTGTCGCATCAGCTGCTGCCGGGTGCGGTTGCGGTTCTGACCCGCCGCCGCCGTACGGGCCAGGCATCTCGCTCACCGGGCCACCTCGCGCCAGACGTTGGTGATGGGAAGTCGGCGGTCGCGGCCGAAGTTGCGGATCGAGATCTTGGGACCGGGCGGGTACTGCCGGCGCTTGTACTCCGCCTGGTCGACCATCCGAAGCACTCGTTCGACGAGCGCCTGGTCGAAGCCGTCTCTGACCAGCTCGGCTGAGCCGCGGTCCTTCTCGATGTAGTCGTCGAGGACGTCGTCGAGCAGGTGGTAGTCCGGCAGCGAGTCGCTGTCGAGCTGGCCGGGCCGCAGTTCAGCGCTGGGCGGCTTGGCGATCGTGGCCTCCGGTATCGGCGGCGGCTCTCCCCGGCGCTTCGCCTCGTCGTTGCGCCACTGGGCCAGCTGCCAGACCTGGGTCTTGAGCACGTCCTTGAGCGGAGCGAAGCCCCCAACCGCGTCGCCGTAGATCGTCGAGTAGCCGACCGCCAGCTCGCTCTTGTTGCCGCAGGCCAGCACCAGATGGCCGTGCTGATTGGAGAGTGCCATCCAGACGACGGCACGGATCCGCGCCTGGAGGTTTTCCGCCGCCAGTCCGTCGACGGTCACGGCCTGCTCGAACGCGTGAACCAACGGGCCGATCGGCACCGTCTGGTAGTTGAGCCCGGTACGGCGGGCCAGCTCTGCCGCATCGTCCTTGGAATGCTGAGTGGACCAGTCACTGGGGTTGGATATGCCGTAGACGTTCGCTGCGCCGATGGCGTCGCATGCGATCGCCGCGGTGAGGGTCGAGTCGATCCCGCCCGACAGCCCGAGCATTACGCTCCGAAAGCCGTTCTTGCGCACGTAGTCGCGCAGGCCCAGGACGACGGCCTGGTACATCTCGGCCAGATCGTCGAGCCGTTCAGCGACCACCGGTGCCGAGGGCTCGTACGGCGGGGCCGGCTCATCGCTGATGACCGTGTGCTCGACCGTCATCCCCAGCGAGTCGGCGACGTCGGAGGCAGTGCCCGGTGTCGCGAGCGGCAGCTCCAAGTCCGTCACCATGAGCGTCTCCTCGAACTGCGGCGCCCGGGCGATCATCGAACCGTCGGCGGCCACGATGATCGAGTCGCCGTCGAAGACCAGCTCGTCCTGACCGCCGACCATGTTCACGTACGCCAGGGCGCAGCCGGCCTCGACGGCCCGGCGGGCGCAGAGTTCCAGCCGTACGTCGTCCTTCTCCCGCTCGTACGGCGATCCGTTGATCACCAGCAGCAGCCCCGCGCGGGCGGCGCGGGCCGTCGCCGACGGTCCGTCCTGCCACAGGTCCTCACAGATGCATAACGCCACGTCGACGCCGCGGACCCGGAGCACCGACAGGGAGCGACCCGGAACGAAGTAGCGGTACTCGTCGAAGACCCCGTAGTTGGGGAGATGGTGCTTGGCGTAGCGACTCAGGACCTGGCCGCCATGCAGCACTGCGGCGGCGTTCTGCGGCGATCCCTTGGGAGTGCCGATCCGGTCGGCCGCGCCGGCCTCGTGGTCGAGATAGCCACACACGACCGTCATGTCTCCGAGACCCTCGCGATGCAAGGTGGACGCCAGGTGGTCGATCGCGGTCCGGGACGCATCGACGAAGGATCCCCTCAGCGCCAGATCCTCGACCGGGTAGCCGGTGAGCGCCATCTCCGGAAAGACCGCGAGATGTGCACCCTGTGCCCAGGCCTCCCGGCACAGCCGGAGAATCGCGGCGTTGTTGCCGTCGATGTCTCCGACGGTTACGTCGAGCTGGGCAAGTGCGACGCGAAGCTGGGGCACACTCCGAGCCTAGACTTCTCCGCGCCCGATGACGCCCGTCGCAGGCATGAGACTGGTCACTGCGTTGCCTCCTCGGCCTCGAGGGGACAAACCCGCTCAGCTGCGCTTGACGGCCTGCAGCGTGTACGTGTGCGGGAGCCGCCAGGGACGATCCACCAGCCGCCACTCGCCACCCTCGACACGCTCCATCTGGCCCGGCATGGCCTCCCAGGGCACCGAGTCGTGCTCCACCAGCGCGGTCAGCTCCATACCGGCGTCGAGCAGGGAGGTGACCACCTCCCCGAGGCCGTGATTCCACTCATGCGTCAGATTCCGGTCGAAGACCTCATCGGTCTCGACGTACGTACCGCCCTCGTCCCAGACGCTCGGCTCCTCCCGCTCGAAGTACGGGTACTCGACGACGAGCAGCCCATCGGGCCGGGGATCGGACAGCGCCCAGAGCATCGGGTGCCCCTCCCGGATGAAGAGCCGGCCCCCGGGACGGAGCAGGTCGGCGACCACGGTGGCCCATCGGCGGATGTCGGGCAGCCAGCACAGTGCGCCGACTCCCGTGAACACGAGGTCGAAGGACTCCGAGCCGACCGCGGCAGCGGCGTCGTACACGTCGGATTCCACGAAGTCGACCGCGGAGCCGGTGAGCTCGGCCAGCCTCCTTGCTTCTCGCAGCGCGGCGGGGGAGAAGTCCACGCCCGTCATCACGGCTCCCAGCCGCTCGAGCGAGACGGTATCGGTGCCGATGTGGCACTGCAGGTGCACGCCGCGCAGTCCACGGAGGTCGCCCAATCGTGGGACGTCGAAGCTGACCACGTGGCTGAGGAAGGCCGGGTCCTCCACGAACCGGGTGAACCCGTAGTCGCGGGACGCGGCGTGCGCGGCCGCCCGGTCGTCCCAGAAGCCGCGGTTCACCGATCGGTAGTCGTCCATTCGTGCACTCTGACACAGACCGGTGCCCGGGCCGGCGGCGAACGTAACGCGCCTGAAACATGCAGTCGGCCACACTGGTCGGCATGGGCAAACAGGAAGAGTTCGTGCTGCGTGCGCTCGAGGAACGCGAAGTCCGATTCGTGCGCCTGTGGTTCACCGACGTTCTGGGCTTCCTGAAGTCTGTCGCTGTCGCCCCGGCCGAGCTGGAAGGCGCCTTCGCAGAGGGCATCGGCTTCGACGGATCGGCGATCGAGGGCTTCGCTCGGGTGTACGAGGCGGACATGCTCGTGAAGCCTGATCCGTCAACGTTCGCGATCCTCCCCTGGCGGGCCGAGGGGCCGACCACCGCCCGGATGTTCTGTGACATCGCAATGCCGGACGGCTCGGCGTCGTACGCCGACCCGCGGTTCGTACTCAAGCGGACGCTCTCGAGGGCGGCGGATCAGGGTTTCACGTTCTACACCCATCCGGAGATCGAGTTCTTCCTCTTCAAGGACGCACCGACCGACGGGGAGGCCCCCACCCCGGTCGACCACAGCGGCTACTTCGATCACACCGCACAGGGCGCCGGCGGTGACTTCCGTCGTGAGGCGATCACGATGCTGGAGTCCATGGGCATCTCGGTCGAGTTCAGCCACCACGAGGGCGCGCCTGGTCAGCAGGAGATCGACCTGCGGTACGCCGACGCGCTGTCGACGGCCGACAACATCATGACGTTCCGCGTCGTGATGAAGGAGGTGGCCCTGTCGCAAGGCATCCACGCGTCGTTCATGCCGAAGCCGTTCACCCAGCACCCTGGGTCGGGTATGCACACGCACATGTCGCTGTTCGAGGGCGACCGGAACGTGTTCTTCGAGGCGGGATCTGAATACCACCTGAGCAAGCTCGGCCGAGCCTTCATCGCCGGGCTGCTCACGCACGCCGCGGAGATCACGGCCGTCACCAACCAGTCGGTCAACTCGTACAAGCGGCTGGCGGGCGGAGGTGAAGCACCGTCATACATCTGCTGGGGTCACAACAACCGCTCCGCTCTGGTGCGGGTGCCGATGTACAAGCCGATGAAGGGCCAGTCGACCCGGATCGAGATCCGGTCGATCGACGCTGCTGCGAACCCCTATCTAGCCTTCGCGGTCATGCTGGCCGCGGGCCTGAAGGGCGTGGAGGAAGGCTATGAGCTGCCGCCGGGAGCTGAGGACGACGTCTGGCTGCTGACCGACCGGGAGCGACGGGCGATGGGTATCGAGCCGCTTCCACGCACGCTGGACGACGCAGTGCGCCTGATGGAGCAGAGCGAGCTGGTAGCCGAGACCCTGGGCGAGCACGTCTATGACTTCTTCCTGCGCAACAAGCGGTCCGAGTGGGACGAGTACCGCCGGCAGGTCACGCCGTTCGAGCGGGCTCGGATGCTTCCGGTGCTGTGACGATCGCAACGGCACGCGCCCGGCCCGCGGTCGGATAGCCTCGCGATGTGACCGCCTCGCGTCAGGTGCTGGTGATCGAGCACGAGCTGGAGTGTCCGCCGGCCTGGCTCGGAGAATGGCTGACCGATGCGGGACTGAGCCTGCAGGTGTGCCGTCCCTATTCCGGGGATCACCTTCCTGACTCGCTGGACGGCTTCGGCGCGCTGCTGGTACTCGGTGGGGCGATGGGAGCCAACGACGACGCTGACTTCCCCTGGCTGACCGACACCAAGAAGCTCATCCGCGCTTCCGTTGACCAGGAAGTCCCAACGCTTGGTGTCTGCCTGGGGCTTCAGCTCGCGTGCGTGGCGCTCGGTGGCACCGTGGCCGAGAACGCGTCTGGTCGGCAACGAGGCCTGCTCGACATCGGCTGGACTCCGGTGGCGTACTCGGATCCGCTGTTCGCCTCGGTTCCTGACGGAGCGTTCGCGGTTCACTGGAACAACGACGTCGCCGTCGACCTTCCGCACGGCTGTGAGGTGGTTGCCGAGACACCGGCAGGCGTCCCGCAGGTGCTCCGGTTCGGCCCGTCCGCCTGGGGTCTGCAGTTCCATCCGGAGGTGGGCAGCGAGCTCTTCGGCCTGTGGGTGGAGACCGACCGTGAAGCGTCTGCGTCGATCGGCGTCGACGTCGACGCCGTGGCTGAGGACATCAAGCGAGCCGAGGGGGAGCTACGCGCCACCTGGCGGCAGATGGCGGTTGGATTCGCCGGGGTGGTCTTCGCGGCGTGAGCTCGCATCGGTTCGTGACCGACGTCGGCAAGCTGGCTCGCCTTGGCTTCCAGAACGCGTCCGCGGCCCGGACGCGACTTGCCTCGCTCGGTGAGATCGACGAGGACGTGCTCACCGGCATGGCCGCGGCGGCCGACCCCGACCTGGCGCTCGCAGCGCTGGTACGACTCGCGGATGCGGCCGACGACCGCGAGGAGCTGCTGGAAAGCCTGACCGACGACGAGATGTTCTGTGCCCGACTGCTCGCCGTTCTCGGCGCAAGCGACGGCCTCGGGCAGCATCTGGCGCGTCATCCCGAACAATGGCACGAGCTCGACAGCGCCGGAGTGGCGCGCTTCCCATCGACGGCGGCCGAGTTCCGTCGAGAGCTCCTGGTCGCCGTCGGTGCAGACCCCGAGCGCGCCGAGCCGACCGCCTCGGGTGCCGGGATCGCCGCCGACCTGCTCCGGATCACCTACCGGCGGCTGTTGCTCGGCATCGCCGCTCGTGACCTCACCGCCGGGCAGCCGGTCGACGAGGTCGCAGCCGAGCTCGCCGACCTCGCGGGGGCGACGCTCGAGGCGGCCCTGGCGATCGCGCGTCGCACCGTCGGTGGCCCGGCCCAGGGCACGCGCCTGTCGATCATCGCGATGGGCAAGTGCGGTGGACGGGAGCTCAACTACGTCAGCGACGTCGATGTCATCTTCGTTGCCGGCGCCGCGGACAACGTGGCGGAGGAGGTGGCGCTGCGGGTCGCGAACCAGCTGTCATCGGCGGTCATCCGGACCTGCTCCGACTACACCGGAGAGGGAACGATCTGGCCAGTGGACGCCGGTCTTCGTCCCGAGGGCAAGGCCGGGCCCTTGGTCCGGAGTCTTCCCAGCCATCTGGGCTACTACCAACGCTGGGCCAAGACCTGGGAGTTCCAGGCGCTGCTCAAGGCCCGTCCGGTGGCCGGCGACCGCGAGCTGGGTGAGCGCTACGCGGCGGCCATCGCGCCGCTGGTGTGGACCGCCGCCGCCCGGGAGAACTTCGTGACCGACGTCC
>JBKPNJ010000131.1:0-5994 GCA_046732575.1 Actinomycetota bacterium | reverse complement strand
CGGCCGCGTCGAAGCCACTCAGGCCATGATCTTCTCCGCGGACGAGACCACCGACATCGGCTACGAGTCCGGCACCACCGTGAGCCCCGACTACGATGCCAAGACCAGCCGCTTCACCGGCAAGATCAACTGGGTGCAGATCGACGTCGGCGACGACGACCACGACCATTTCATCGATCCTGAGGAACGCCTCCGCGTCGCCATGGCCCGTCAGTAGCGCAGCACGGCCCCACCAGCAAACGAACAAAGCTCGAGGAAGCTGGGGATGCCCCCTCTGGCTGGCGTTCAAGCTCGCCAGCAGAGTCGCGGCCACCCAGTGCGCCTTCGCGGGTGAGGGTAGGTCTGACGTTAGCCGACGTTTTCGATCTCGTGGCGCGCGCGTCGAACGGCGCCGAGGATAAGACGGACCCCCAGGCCGAGAACAACCAGATTCAGCATCATCTGGGCCGTGACGGCCAGACGAGCTGCTTCGCTGACCGGAGCGATGTCGCCGAAGCCGACCGTGGTGAAGACGGTAACGGTGAAGTAGAGCGAAGCTGTCCGGTTCAAGACATTCACATTGAAGTCACCGCCACCATCGTTGGACATCAGGAAGTATGCGGCTGCGAAAAGCAGGAGGTAAAGCGGGATGGTGGTGGCGAGTGCCTCGACCGCGCGCATACCTGGGTAGGCGGCGCCAAGGATGGCGTGCACCTGGTAGGCGATCATGGCAACAAGGAGAAGTAAGCCCGCCAGCAAGAACAGCGCCATCGAAACCCCGGTCAGGCGATCAAGCGGGGCGAGGTAGTACAGCGCGATGAGGATCGTGGTCGATCCCAAGGCGCGCGCCAGCCCGACAGTGATCCCGCGGCGACGCTCGCTCCTTGCCTGGTCTTGACCCGTTGCGGTCATGAATCAGCCTCCTTCGGCGCATCTGCTGTCTTCGGTGGCGAGTGGTCAGGCACGACGAGCCGCAAGGCAGAACCTCCGACCAGTGGTTCGGCTTTGTCGTCGGGTCGAACAGGTTCCCAGCCCGCGAAGCTTTCTCAAAGGCCATCTCCTGATCAGCAGGCAGGTTAGTGCTTGCTTCTGTCCCGCCATCGTCTCCGCGACCGGATTCCTGACGCCGGGAACCGTTCTGACTGGTCTTGGTGCAATCCGCCGGTCACCCGCGGCGGATGATGTCGTCGCCGCCTCGCCGGGGAAAGGTAGGCGTGACACAGGCGATGGGAGTGACGATGGGGTGTCTGTTCGCGTTGTTCGCCGGCGTCTTCCCGCGTCTGGCCCTGTTCATCGTCTGGGTGGCACGACCGACGCTGGTGGACGCTGCCTTCGACACGTGGATCCTGCCGCTGCTCGGGATCATCTTCCTGCCGTTCGCCACCCTCATCTACGTGATCTTGTGGAGGTCGGGCGGGTTGTCCGGGGTGGACTGGTTCTGGGTGATCCTGGCCGGGTTGCTCGACGTCGCTCACTGGGGCGGCGGGTGGACGCAGCGGCGCCAGGCACCGGGCTACCCGTCGAGGGTCTAGGGGTGGCCCCGAACCCGGGGGCGGGAACGTCATCGACACGTGCAGAGCCGGCCGGCTCGACTGAGCGGGTGCTGGCGCTGCGTTGGATCCGCATCAACCTCGTTGCTGCCGCTGCCTTCACCCTCGGAGGCAGCCTGTTCGCGCTGGGTGCGGCTTTCGCCCAGCTCGGGGTGGGCACTCTGGTCACCGTCAACATCACCTACCTGGTCGGCGGGCTCTTCTTCAGCACCGGCGGCTACGCGTCGGTCCTGCTCGTCATCAACGCCGCCCGCGCCCATGGCCGTCGGAGCACAGCAGAGCGGATGCAATGGTGGAGCTACCGGCCACATCGGCGGGACTGGCTGAGTGCGGTCGTTCTCTTGGTCGGGACGCTGCTGTTCGGGATCAGTCTGGTGGCCGCATTCGCCGCCGGACTGACGCCGCGTCAGTCGAACGGATGGATCTGGCTGCCGGACATCCTCGGCTGTATCTGCTTCCTGGTCTCTGGGCATCTCGCGTTGCTCGATGTGTGTGATGGCCGCATCGGGGTGCGGGTCCACAACCTCGGGTGGTGGGTCGTGGCCGTCAATCAGTTCGGATCAGTCCTGTTCTTCCTCGCGGGTATCGCGGCATTCACCCGTCCAGCGACCTCACGTGCGCTGGACATCGGACTCGTCAACTGGGGGACGTTTGCGGGAGCGACCTGCTTCGCGGTCGCAGGGGTCGTGCAGGCATTCGACAAGCCAACCTCAACAAGAACGGTGGTGCGGGACGCATCATGACAAAGCTCAGTGAGACAGAGGCTGAAGCGCTCTTCGGTAACCGGTTCCTGACCGAAGCCGCCCCATCGACGGAGTTCCCCCAGAGCGGAATGCGGCCGACCGATGCCATGCGCCTGCTTGCCGAGGACCTCAACCTCGAGGGTGATCCGCAACGCAACCTGGCCACCTTCGTCACCACCTGGATGGAGCCCGAGGCGCAGCGGATCATCGCCGAGAACCTGCACCGCAACTTCATCGACCATGCCGAGTACCCGATCTCGGCCGAGATCGAGCAGCGCTGCGTACGGATGCTGGCTGACCTGTTCCACGCACCGGGCGAGACCACGGGCTGCCGTACTCAGGGATCGTCCGAGGCGATCATGCTCGGCGCGCTGTCCTTGAAGTGGAAGTGGAAGGAACGCCGTCAGGCGGCGAACCTCTCGACCGAGAGACCGAACCTCGTGTTCGGGGGAGACGTTCACGTGGTGTGGGAGAAGTTCTGCCGCTACTTCGACGTGGAACCCCGCATCGTCCCGCTCGCGGAGAACAAGTACACGATCGGCCCCGAGGACGTGGAGCCGCATCTCGACGAGAACACGGTGGGCGTCGCAGCCGTCCTGGGCACCACCTTCACGGGGCACATGGACGACATCGTCGGCATCAACAAGCTGCTTGTCGAGGTCAAGAGGAAACGGGACCTGGACATCCCGATCCATGTGGACGGCGCCAGCGGGGCCTTCGTCTGGCCGTTCCTCTATCCGGACTCCGAGTGGGACTTCAGGCTCGAGCAGGTCAGATCGATCAACGTGTCAGGCCACAAGTACGGGCTGGTCTACCCGGGGATCGGCTGGCTGGTATTCCGCGAGCAGTCCGACCTCGCCCAGGATCTCGTCTTCTATGAGAACTATCTCGGTAAGACCGATGCGACCTTCACGCTGAACTTCTCGACGGGCGCGGCGATGGTGCTGGCCCAGTACTACAACTTCGTCCGGCTCGGCCGCGACGGCTACACGTACGTGATGAAGCAGATGCAGCAGAATGCCCGGGCGCTCGCGACCAACCTACGCGAGAGCGGTCGGTTCGAGGTGATCGGCGCCGACGCGGAGCAGCTTCCGCTGGTGGCGTTCCGACTCTCGGGAGAGCACGCCGCCTACGACGAGTCGGACATCGCATGGCAGCTGTCGGCGGAGCGGGGCTGGATGGTCCCGGCGTACACACTCCCCCCCAACGCCGAGAAGGTGAAGATCATGCGGGTCCTGGTGAAGGAGACCATGAGTCGCGAACAGGTCGAACGGCTGACGCGCGACATCGCAGATGCGTGCGCAACACTCGACCTCAAGGGCGGGACCGCACAGGTCGAGCGCGAGCAGATCAAGAGGGGGACCGGATACTGACACGGTGCCACCCCTTGTCTGCGCAGACAGGTCGTCGCGGTGTGTCCGGGGACCATCACGCCGCAGGTCCCGCCGACTCACGCTGACTGTCCGTTCTACCGCCGTGTCCGGCCGCTTCACCTACGTTCCGGCGCGGTACACGCAACGGAAACCGATGTGACTCATGCCGGAGTCCGTCATCTGCGGTCGGCGGGCGGCCGGACGGTAGCGCAGGCAGTAGCTGTCGGCGCATAGGTGCGAGCCGCCCTTGATGACCTTGCGGCCGATCCGGAACTGCGGCTGGGCCGGGTCGTAGCTCGCCTCGAGGTCGCCACCACGGGGGTTCTCCGGAGCACAGCACGGGCTGCCGGCATCGTCGGGGTGGCGGCTTGTCCACCAGTCGTCAGTCCACTCCCAGACGTTGCCAGCCATGTCGTACAGGCCGAATCCGTTCGCGGGGAAGCTGCCTACCGGAGAGGTGCGGATCCAACCACTCTCGCGGGTGCTGCGCCACGGGAAGTCGGGCCCGTCCCAGGTGTTCGCCATGATCTGTCCCCCAGGTCGCGCTGCGTCGCCCCAGGTGAAGGCGGCCCTGTCGAGGCCACCTCGGGCGGCGTACTCCCATTCGGCTTCGCTGGGTAGCTCGGCGCCCGCCCAGGCCGCGTAGGCCCGGGCGTCCTCATGCGCGACGTGCACCACTGGATGGTCGGCTCGGCGCTTCACCGAGCTGCCGGGACCTTCGGGCGCCGCCCAGCAGGCGCCCGGAGTCCACGTCCACCACTGGCTCAAGTGGCGCAGGTCCACCGGCCCAGCGGTCGGGGTGAAGACCAGCGAACCGGGTTGGAGGTTCTCCGGCGGTGCGCCCGGATACCCGGCCGGGTCCAACGAACGCTCGGCCACGGTGCGGTAGCCGGTACTGCGCACGAACGCCGCGAACTGCTGGTTGGTGACCGGACAGGGGTCGATGGAGAACGCCCCGACGTGGACGTGGTGCACTGGTGACTCCTCGGCGTAGTGCGCGTCGGAGCCCATGGCGAATGTTCCACCGGTCAGGCTGACCGGAGGTGGACCGGTGTTGGCGGTGGTGGCCACGCCGCGGTCAGGCGCTCGGGATGCCGGCCTGGAGCTTCTGCATGACCTTGTCGACGCTGAAGCTCGCCGGCTCCTGCCGGGGCGGGAACTCTCGCAGCGTCTGCAGCATCTGGGCGACATACGCCTGGGCCGGCACGAGTGTCCAGGCATGATCGAGGAGCCAGTCGTAATAGGTGTTGGAGGTGATGTCGGCGCGTTCATAGGGGTCGGTGCGCAGGTTGAAGATCTTCGGCACCCGCAGCGCCGTGTAGGGCTCGGCCCAGATTCTGATGGTGCCGGTAGCGCGCTGCTCGAGGAAGACGAACTTCCAGTTGTCGTAGCGCATCGCGGTCAGGTCCCCGTCGTCGGAGACGTAGAAGAAGTGCCTGCGTGGGCTCTCTGTGGCGCCGCCGGTGAGGTAGTCGAGCTGGTTGTGTCCGTCCAGGTGCACGTTGTACGTCGTGCCGCTCAAGTCCGCGCCCTGCTTGAGCCGATCGGCGATGTCGGTGTCCCCGGCGGCCGCGAGCAGCGTCACGAACCAGTCGGCGTGGCTCACGATGCCGTTGAGAACCTGCCCGGTGGGGATCCGGCCGGGCCAGCGGACCATGGCCGGCACCCGGTAGGCGCCCTCCCAGTTCGAGTTCTTCTCGTTGCGGAACGGTGTCATCCCAGCATCGGGCCAGGTGTTCATGTGCGGGCCGTTGTCGGTGGAGTACATGACGATGGTGTTCTCGGCCAGCCCGTTCTGGTCGAGATAGTCAAGGACGCTGCCGACCAGCTCGTCGTGGTCGCACATCGTGTCGTGGTATGCCGACTGCCACCGGCCGGCCTTGCCGCGGCTGCCGTCCTTGATGTGGGTGCGGAAATGCATGTGCGTGGTGTTGAGCCAGACGAAGAACGGGGAATTGCTGTCCTTGGCGTCACTCATGAAGCGCAGTGCTTCGGGGACGACCTCGTCGTCGATCGTCTTCATCCGCTCCCTGGTCAGCGGGCCGGTGTCTTCGATGCGCTGAGTACCGTCGTCGTTGGCCCACGAGTGGATGACCCCGCGGGGACCGAAGTTCCTGCGGAAGTCGGGGAACTCCTCCTCGCTCGGATAGTCGTCGAGCTCGGGCTCCTCCTCGGCGTTGAGGTGGTACAGGTTGCCGAAGAACTCGTCGAATCCGTGCGCCGTCGGGAGGAACTCGTCCCGGTCCCCGAAGTGGTTCTTGCCGAACTGGCCGGTGGCGTACCCCAACGCCTTGAGTGCGGTGGCGATCGTCGGGTCCTCGTCCCGCAGACCGATGTCGGCGCCGGGCA
>JBKPNJ010000130.1:0-19720 GCA_046732575.1 Actinomycetota bacterium | reverse complement strand
GTTCCCGGGTGCCGGCGTGCCAACGCCGGCCCGACGACGGGGGGCCGGCACCGCCGCTGGCCTGCTCCTGCCCGGACGCCTGGCGCGCCGCAGGGCCACCAGGGCCACCAGCAGCGCCAGCACGGCAGTGACAGCGGCGGCTGCAGCCAGCCAGGAGACGACGGTCGGGTCCAGCGGCACCGTCAGGACCCCTCGCGCAACCGGCGCAGCCAGCGGCTGGCGTCGAGAAAGTCGGTGTCCGACGTGCCTGCACGCTCGGTCGCCGGCTGCTCGTCCGCGCGCGGGTACGACCCGAGGAACCGCACGTCCGCGCAGGTCCGGCGGAGTCCCATCAGCGCCTCCCCGACCCGCGGGTCGTCGACGTGCCCCTCGGCGTCGATGAAGAAGCAGTAGCGTCCCAGCGCCGATCCGGTCGGCCGGGACTCGATCCGGGTCAGGTTGACACCGCGTACGGACAGCTCCTCGAGGATCTCCAGCAGCGCACCGGGGTGGTCGTCGCGGATGTAGGCGATCAACGAGGTCTTGTCGGCTCCCGTCCGCGCCGGTGGCGGGGCCGGCCGCGCGAGCAGCACGAATCGGGTGACGCCGTCGGGGTTGTCGCCGATATCGGTCGCCAGGGCAGCCAGCCGATAGCGCTCGGCCGCGATGGGTGCCGAGATCGCCGCGTCGCAGCCGGAGCCGGGATCGGCGACGAGCTCCGCGGCGTGGGCCGTCGACGACGTGTGCACGACCTCCGCCTCAGGAAGGTGGCCGGCGATCCATCGGCGGCACTGCGCGGCTGCATGGGGATGGGTGACCACCGTCCGGACGGACAGCAGATCGGTGCCCGGGCGGGCAAGGAGCGCGAAACGCACGAGCACCGTCATCTCCCGGGTGATGACCAGCGGGTCGCCCTGCGCGAGCTCGTCGAGGGTGACCGGCACCGCACCCTCCACGGAGTTCTCGATCGGTACCACCGCACCGTCGACATCCCCGTTGCGTACCGCCTCCAGCGCGGTGACGACACTGACCTGCGACCGCAGCTCCGCGCGTGCAGCCGCGGGAAGCGAGCGCAGGGCCGCCTCGGCGAATGTGCCCTCCGGACCGAGATAGGCGTAGCGGGCGGGTGGGACTCCGGGCACGCAGACAGACTAGAACGCTAGATTCGCGGCTATGACCAGCCACCTCGACGACGGGCCGGACAGGACCCGTGACCTCGGCTACGCACGGCTCGACACCG
Source organism: Actinomycetota bacterium (assembly GCA_046732575.1). GTDB lineage: Bacteria > Actinomycetota > Actinomycetes > Propionibacteriales > Nocardioidaceae > JBKPNJ01. The sequence continues at coordinate 18,501 of JBKPNJ010000130.1, read as the reverse complement.
ACCGGCTGCGGCGGACCGGGGACACGGAGGTGGTCTACGGCGCCGGAAAGACACCTGAGCAGGTGGTCGAGCTGCTGCACACGCTGCACGCGGCGCATCCGGACCAGAGCGTCCTGGCAACCCGGCTCGGCGACGATGCTGTGCGCGCGGTCCGCGAGCAGCTGCCCGACGCCGTGATCGACCCCGTCGCCCGCGCCTGCACGCTCGGCCAGGTCCCGCCGCCGCGAGGGCTGGTTGCCGTCGTATCGGCTGGGACCTCAGATGCCCCGGTGGCCCGGGAGGCTGCGCTCACCGCACGGGTCTTCGGCAGCCAGCCACAGCTGATCAGCGATGTCGGCGTCGCCGGGTTGCATCGCGTCCTCGGGGTGCGCGACCAGCTGGTCCAGGCCGACTGCATCGTCGTGGTCGCCGGCATGGAGGGCGCACTGCCGAGCGTGGTCGGCGGGCTGACCGGCGTGCCGCTGGTGGCGGTGCCCACCTCGGTGGGGTACGGCGCCTCGTTCGGGGGCCTGGCCGCGCTGCTCGGGATGCTGAACTCCTGCGCCCCGGGCGTCGTCGTCGTCAACATCGACAACGGGTTCGGTGCCGGCGTCTTCGCCGCCCGGGTCGCCCGCGCCGCGGCACCGCGAACCGGGTCGGGCGCATGATCGGATGGCTGGACTGCGCGTCCGGTGCGAGCGGCGACATGCTTCTCGGGGCCCTCACCGGGGCCGGGGTGCCGATGCCGGTGATCACCGGGGCCGTCGCCGCGGTCGCGCCCGAGACGGTGACGGTTCGACGCGAGGAGGTCCGCCGGAGCGGGTTCGCCGCCACCCGGGTCAACGTCGCCGCCGAGGAGTCCACCACGACCCGTACCTGGTCAGACATCCAGCGACTGCTCGGGGAGGCACCGCTGGCGGAGGCGGTACGCCACCGCGCGGTCTCCGCGTTCGCCCGGCTGGCCGAGGCCGAGGGCATCGTGCACGGTGTCCCGGCCGCCGACGTCCACTTCCACGAGGTCGGCGCGCTCGATGCGATCGCCGACATCGTCGGGTGCTGCGCCGGGCTGGACCACCTCGGCCTGAGCCGGCTCGTCGGCTCCCCCGTCGCCGTCGGCGGCGGGTCGGCGCGGACCCTGCACGGAACGATCTCGGTGCCTGCGCCGGCGGTGACGACGCTGCTCGCCGGCGTCCCCACCTACGGCGGTGCCGCAACGTCTCCGGTCGACCGGGAGCTGTGCACGCCGACGGGGGCGGCGCTGCTGGTGGAATGGGTGGACGACTGGGGCGTTCAGCCGGCGATGTCGGTCACAGCGGTCGGCGTGGGTGCCGGCAGCCGGGATCCGGCCGGGGCGCCCAATGTCTTGCGCCTGCTCGTCGGCGAGCCGTCGCCGAGTGGCGCGCGACCGATGGACCCGGACGCTGACACCGAGCCGGCGCTGATGATCGAGACCAACATCGACGACCTGGATCCGCGGCTCTGGCCTGCGGTGATCTCCCGACTCCTCGCCGCCGGCGCCTCGGACGCCTGGCTCAGCCCGATCTCGATGAAGAAGGGGAGACCGGCCCACACGCTGCACACCCTCGTCCCCGACCACCTCGCGGACGCCGTGCGTACGGTGGTCTTCACCGAGACCACGGCCATCGGCGTCCGGGAGCAACCGGTCGCCAAGCGGCCACTCGAACGACACGAGGCGACCGTCGAGCTGGAGGGCCGGGCGGTCCGGGTCAAGCTCGCCACCTATCGTGGAGCGATCGTCAACGCCCAGCCGGAGTACGAGGACCTGGCGGCCGTGGCCGACGCGACCGGTCAGCCGCTCAAGGCCGTGCTCGCCCGGGCGGTCGCCGCCGCCCGCAGCCTATGGTGACGCGGAAGGATCAGGCGCCCGCATGGACTGGCATGTCGCTCTGCTGACGTTCGCGCTCATCTTTCCCGTCGAGCTCCCGGACAAGACGTTCGTCGCCGCGCTGGTGCTGTCCACCCGCTACAAGCCGCTGGCGGTCTGGATCGGCGTCGGGCTCGCCTTCGGCGTGCAGTCCATGGTCGCGGTCACCGCCGGGCAGCTCGTGACATACCTCCCGCACTGGGTCACCCAGGCCGTCAGCATCGCGATGTTCCTGCTGGGGGCGTTCCTCCTCATCCGCGCGGCGCCCGACGCCGACCGGGAGGAGAAGCAGCAGGAGGAGGAGTACGCGGGCCAGTTCAGGGAGGGTCGCGCCGGCTGGCGGGCGGTCCTCGCGTCGTTCCTGGTGCTCTTCGCGGCGGAGTGGGGTGACCTCTCGCAGCTGCTGACCATCAACATGGTGGCCAAGTACGGCTCACCCGTGGGGGCGTTCGTCGGTGCCTGGGCAGCCCTGCTGGTCGTGTCCGGGCTGGCGGTGGTGGGTGGCCGCGTGCTGTTGCGCTACATGAAGCTCTCGGTGCTGCACTACATCGGCGGCGGCGTCTGCCTGCTGTTCGCGATGCTGAGCGCGATCGAGCTCAGCGTCGGCTGAGCAGGTCCGCGACGCGCGGCCGCGTCCGCGCTCGCGACCGCGCCATTGTGCTGCCTCTACCCTGACCCGGTGAGAAGACGACGGGTGCGCACCAGTGGCTCGTGCGCCGCCCCCGTCCTGTGCTGGGGCTTCGCCGCGGTCCGAGAGCCGGCATGAGCGTCGGCAGGAGCTCGGTCCTCGGAGCCGCCCTGGTCGTCACGGCGATCACCGTTCTCGCGCGCGTCGGCGGACTCACCCGCAACGTCGTCTTCGCGCGCGCTGTCGGGTTCAACTGTGTCTCCGACACCTACGTGACCGTCAACACCGTCCCCAACGTCCTGTACGAGATCCTGGCCGGCGGCGCTCTCGCCAGCCTGGTGGTACCGCTGCTCGCCAGTGCGGTCGCCGGCGACGACCGGGCGCACGTCTCGCGTACCTCCTCGGCCCTGCTCACATGGACGGTGTGCTCGCTGACCGCGGTGTCGGTCATGGTCGCGCTTGCCGCCCACCCGATCTCAGCCTGGCTGCTCGGTGACAAGGACTGTGCCGGAGCCGTCGAAACGGGTGCATCGATGCTGCGCGTGTTCGCCCCCCAGGTCGTGCTGTACGGCGTCGGGATCGTGTTCACCGGGATTCTGCAGGCGCACCGGCGCTTCGGTGGCCCGGCGGCGGCTCCGCTGCTGTCGAGCCTGGTGGTCATCTGCGCGTACATCGGCTATGCGCTGGTGACGCCGGCGAACCCCACCCTCGCGACGCTCAGCACCACCTCCGAGCTGATGCTCTCGGTCGGGACGACGCTCGGCGTCGCGGCACTCACCCTCAGCCTGGTTGTGCCGGTGTCGCGGCTGGGCCTCAGACTCCGGCCGACCTGGGAGTTCCCGCGCGGCCTCGCGGCCCGGGCCGGCGCACTGGCGGCCGCCGGCGTCACGTCGTTGACCGCTCAGCAGATCTCCGTCGTCGTGGCTCTGCTGCTCAGCAACGCCCACGACGTGCCCGCGGGTTCGACGGCCGCGTTCTTCCAGGCCCAGACGGTCTTCTACCTGCCGTGGGCGGTGCTCGCGGTGCCGCTGGCCACGTCGGCGTTCCCGCGGCTGACGCAGCTGTGGGGCCTGGACCGGCGCGCCGAGTACCGCGCGGAGCTTGCGGCCGCCACCCGCGCCACCGTCACGCTCGCGCTCATCGCGACGGCCGGGCTGGTCGCCGCCGCAGACCCGATTGCGCGGGTGATCGCGCAGTCTGCTCCCGGCGAGCCGGCGGTCGGGCCGGTGGCGAACGGGATCGCCGGCTTCGCACTCGGTCTGACCGGATATGCACTGTTCGCGTTGCTGACCCGGGCCCTCTACGCGACCCACGCCGCACGGGACACGGCGATCGCGTGCGGCGGCGGATGGCTGGCGGTCATCGTCGCCGATCTGCTGCTGGCCGGTGCCCTCGACAGCGACGACAGGGTGGCGGCGCTCGCGCTGGGGAACAGCATCGGGATGACAGTGCTCGGTCTGGCCCTGGTGGCCACCGCCGTCCATCGCGCCGGGCGCGGCGTGTTCACCGGGCTCGGGTCCGCCGCACTCGTCGCCTCTTGCGCCTCGGCGGCCGGCGCAGGGCTGGGCTGGTGGCTGGCGCGGCGGTGGTCGGGCGGCGGGGTTCCCGCGGCGCTGATCCAGGCGGTGGTGGTGGGCCTCGTCGTGGTCCTGGTCTGCGTCGGCTCGATGCTGCTGCTCGCGCGGGAAGCAACCCTGCGCACCGTCGACGTGCTCCGTCGGCAGGGACTGGCGAGCGCGCGTGAGTGAGCCGCGGCTCGACCACCGTCGGATCTGCCTGGTCGTGGCCACCACGACCGGTGGCACGGGTCGGCATGTCCAGGTCCTCGCGGCGGCACTCGTCGAGTCCGGTGCACGTGTGACCGTCTGCGGACCCGCTGACACCGATGACCGCTTCGGGTTCAGCCGGCTCGGCGCCGGATTCCACCCGGTGCCCATCGGGTCGGCCGCACGGCCGCGCATCGACCAGCGGACGGTCCGGCAGCTGCGGGCCCTGGCCCGCGGCAGCCACCTCGTACATGCGCACAGCCTGCGCGCCGGACTGCTCGCGGGGGTGGCGACCGGTCGGACGACGCCGTTCGTCGTCACTCTGCACAACGTGCCGCCGACCGGAGGACCCAAGGGCCTGCTGGCCGCAGCCATGGAGCGGTACGTGGTCCGGCGGGCCGATCTCATCCTCGGCGTGTCGCCTGACCTCGCGGCGCGGGCCCGCCGGCTCGGGGGCCGGGACGTCCGCCCGGCACCGGTGAGCGCCCCACCCCTACCGCCGCCCACGCGCTCCCGAGCCGACGTGCGCAACGAGCTCGAGGCCCGCGATCGGGCACTGATCGTGGCGATCGGGCGACTGGCGGAGCAGAAGGGTTTCCGGTGGCTGGTCGATGCGGCCACGCTGGTGGCCGACCACCCCATGCACCCACTTGTCGTCATCGCCGGCGAGGGCCCCGAGCGCGGTCACCTCGACGAGCAGATCGCTCGTTCCGGCGCCCCGGTGCGTCTGCTGGGCTGGCGCGACGACACGGCGGACCTGCTCGCCGCGGCCGACGTCATGGTGGTCCCGAGCGACTGGGAGGGCAGCTCGCTGGCCGTCCAGGAGGCCCTGTGCGCGGGAGTGCCGCTGGTGGGGACTCTTGCCGGCGGGACGCCGGCGATGGTGCGCGGCGGGGGCCTGCTCGTGCCGCCGAGGGACCCTGAGGCGCTGGCCACGGCGATCCGGACGATGCTCACCAGCGACGAGGTGCGTGCCGCGTGGTCTCGCGCCGCCGCGAACGCAGCCTCACGGCTGCCGACGGACAGGTCGGTGTCGCAGCAGGTGATCCGCGGCTATCTCGACCTATGGTCGCGCGACGGGCAGCGGTCGAGGTCGAGCGGACGGCGCGCGCGGTGAGCTCCCGCGTGTCTGTCACCGTGGCGCTGCTGCTTGCGGGCGTCGTGGTCGCCTGCGGCGCCGTCCGGGTGCTGTCGGCTCCCGAGGCGATCGGGCTGCCGCCGGCCGAGCACGTCGTCGTCGTCGGCGTTCCCGGGCTCGACTGGGCAGACGTCACCGCCACTGGCTCCCCGCGGCTGTGGCGGCTGGCCGGCGACGGTGCGGTCGGCGACCTCTCGACCAGGGCGGCGGCCTCACCTACCTGTCCCTGGGACGGATGGGTGACGCTCGGTGCCGGCAACCGGGCCCGGTACGGCTCCGCCGCCGGGCCGGACTGCTCCGGACAGGCCGGCGCTCCCGATCTGTCCGGCGCCGACACCTTCGACGACGTTGTCCGGAGCAACGACGCCCTCGACTTCGGAGCGGTTGCCGGACTCCTCGGCGGCAGCGTCCGGTGCACCGACGTGGTCGGCGAGCCGGCGCTGCTGGCCGTGTCCGGCAGCCGCACAGAGGTGCTCACCGCCGACCCCGGGGAGAGCGCCGCTGGCTGGGCGTCACTGATCGGCCGGTGCCCTCTCACGCTGGTGGCCACTCCGCCGCTGCCGCGAGGCTCCACCAGGGCGGACGGCATCCGCGCGCTCGACGCCGTGGTCGGCCGGCTGGCGGGAGCCGACGACTCGGTCCTCATCGTCGCCGGCATCGCCGAGTCCAGCCCGGCCACACCACACCTGCATCCGGTGGTCGTCGCCGGCCCGGACATCGGTCCGTCGCTGCTCCAGTCCGCCAGCACCGGCACCGTCCCGTACGTCCAGCTGATCGACGTGGCCCCGACGGTTCTGGACGTGCTGGGGAACGAGGTCCCCCGCCAGATGGCCGGGCAGCCGTTCCTCACTCGCGACCGGACGGGACCCTTGAGCAGCGCCGTCAGCGACCTCGAGGACCTCGACGTCGCCGCCACCGAGCACTTCCGGATCGGCGGTGGCGCGGTTTGGGCACTGGCCCTCCTGGAGATCGCCGTCTGCGGCTGCGCGGTGCTGGTGCTTCGCCGCCACGGCTCCTCCCCCTGGCTGACCGGCGGGCTCCTGGTCACCGGCTCACTGCCGGTCGCGACATTGCTGGCGAACGCGCTTCCCTGGTGGAGGTCACCGTGGCCGGGGTTGGTGGTGGCCGCCCTGACGCTGGGCTTCGCGATCGTCGTCGCGGTCCCGGCGTGGCTGCTCACGCGTCGCATCGCGACCTGGGCCCCGATGCTGACGGTCGCCACGACCACCGCTGTGGTCACCGGCGTCGACATCCTCACCGGCTCGCGGCTGGAACGAAACTCGCTGTTCGGCTACGACGCCGTGGTGGCAGGGCGGTTCTCCGGTATCGGCAACATGCCGTTCGGGTTCTACGCCGCCGGAGCGATCATCGCCTACTCGGCCGGGCTGGTGTACACGGACCGCATCTCGGGACGCAGGGCTGCGGTGTGCGTCGCCGCGGCCTGGGGGATCGCTCTGCTGGGTGTGAACGGCGCTCCCGGACTCGGGGCGGACTTCGGCGGCATCATCGCGCTCACACCGGCGCTGGTGCTCACCGCGATGCTGAGCATGCGCGTGCGGGTCTCACTGGTTCGTCTCGTCCTCGTCGGGCTGCTCGGGTTCGTCCTCGTCGCCGCCGTCGCAGTGGCCGACCACGCACGACCGGCCGAGCAACAGACCCACCTGGGGCGCTTCGTCGGACAGGTTCTCGACGGCACCGCCTGGACCGTCGTGGACCGCAAGGGGAGCGCGAACCTGTATATCCTCAGCCACAGCCCGCTGACCCTCATGGTTGCCGCGTTCGCCGCGGCGCTGGCCTGGGGGTTGCGGCCCGGCGCACCGGTTCGTCGCACGGTCGACACCTACCGGCCGGTGGCCGTCGCCGCTGGTGCCGGGCTGCTGACCGTCGCCGTCCTCGGATCGGCGCTCAATGACTCAGGAATCGCCGTGGCCGGTGCTGTGGGAGCCGTCTCGGTGCCCCTGCTGTTCGCACTCACCTCGCACGAGCTGCCGTCAGCGGCGACCGCGTCACCGGTGCTAGCGGAGACGCAGCATCCGCCCGCCCGGTCGCACTAGGCTCCGGCTATGACCGCGACTCCCCCTCGTCAGGGCCCCCGCCACGGCGCCGACAGCGAAGTGGGGCGTCTGCGCACCGTGATGCTGCACCGGCCCGGTCCGGAGCTCAAGCGCCTCACGCCCCGGAACAACGACAGCCTGCTGTTCGACGGCATCCCCTGGATCGAGCGTGCCCAGGAGGAGCACGACGTGTTCGCCCAGGCGCTGCGCGACCGGGGCGTGGAGGTCCTCTACCTCATCGACCTGCTGGAGCAGACGCTGGAGAGCCCGCAGGCACGTGCCCGGGCCGTGTCCGACGTCACCGGCGGCCTGCTGATGGGCGAGACGATGCGCGAGTACTTCGTCGACCATCTCGGCAGCCTTGACCCGTACGAGCTGGCCGCCGCGCTGACCGCCGGCATCCGCAACGACGAGGTGCGCGGCGGGCACGGGCTGGTGACGAGCCTGCTCGCCCACGACGACTTCTTGATCGCGCCGCTGCCCAACCTGCTGTTCACCCGCGACTCCAGTGTCTGGGTGCGTGACCACGTCGCCGTCACCAGCCTGGCGATGCCGGCGAGGGAACGCGAGACCCAGATCACCGATCTCATCTACACCCACCATCCCCGCTTCGGCGGCACCGACCGGGTCTACGGGTGGCAGCTGGAGCACCTCGAAGGCGGCGACGTGCTGCTGCTCGCGGCGGGGGTGGTGGCGATCGGCGCCGGGGAGCGGACGACACCTGCCGGCGTCGAGCGGTTCGCCCGCAGGATCTTCGCCGCCGACCTGGCCCACACCGTGCTCGCGGTCCCGATCGCGCAGGAACGCGCCACCATGCACCTCGACACGGTGCTGACGATGGTCGACGCCGACAAGATCGTCATGTATCCCAACGTCGCCGACACCCTCGTCGCCTATGCGGTGACCCGTGCCCAAGCCGGTGCGGCGGGGACCGACGCGCGCGGGTCCGACCCCACGCCGGCGGCGATCACGCTCGAGGTCGCGGAGCCGGAGCCGTTCCTGGTCGCGGCGGCGAAGGCGATGCACATCGACACGCTGCACCGCATCGACACCGGGCTCGACCCGGTGACCGCGGAGCGGGAGCAGTGGGACGACGGCAACAACACCCTCGCGGTTGCGCCACGGGTCGCAGTCGCCTACGAGCGGAACACCGAGACCAACGCGCGGTTGGAGGAGGCAGGAATAGAGGTGGTCACGATCAGCGGCTCCGAGCTCGGGTCGGGCCGCGGAGGCCCGCGCTGCATGTCGTGTCCGATCACCCGGGACCCACTGCCCTCGGACTCGTAGGCTGGAGGGCCAGGACCACCGCGTTCGCCGGGTAGCGCCGGGGCAGGAAGAGACCCGGCCGTTGCTGACGGGGGATACAACAACGGCCGGGTCGTCTACAGAGTATGCACCACCTCCGATGGTGAACAACCCCTAATCAGCAGCAAATATTTTTAGGCTGTAACGAGGTAATCACGGCCGGTTACTGACTGGCGACTCAGCTCATCGAATGGTGACCTGGCGGGTCGCGAGGCCCGCGCGGGCCGCCCGCTGCTCGGGAGTCAGCGGCGCGCCACTGGCCAGTGCCTCGGCCAGCCGGGAGGCGAGCTGCGACGCCGGTTCCTCCAGCGCGTCGGCGCCTGTGCCCAGCGGCAGCTCCCACACCGGCACCAGCAGTGCGTGCGCTCGAAACGACCCCACCAACCGGGTCCGCTCGCCCAGCAGGTCGCCTCCCCCGGCGTGCAGGCGGGCCAGCGCGTCCAGCAGCCGGTCCTCCGGCTCAGGAAGCACCCAGCGCAGGTGCTCCCGCGTCCCGGTGCTCGTCCAGTACGCCGCCTCGACGCTGCCCAGCCGCTTGGTCGGCGCCGCGGCCGCGTTCGCCTGCTCGAGGGTCGCGGCGATCCGCCCGTTCTCGTCCTGGACACCCTCGAGCCAGAAGTCGAACCCCTCGTGCACAGTCACGTGCAGCGGGGTCGAGGTGTCGACGAGCTCCTGGAGCCGCCTGCCTGCCGGGGGAAGCTCCGCCATCCCCACCGACTGGCCCGGCGGCGCCGCCAGAGCCAGCTCCACCGCGTGCGCCAGATCCCGGCTGGCGTCTCCCGAGTTGTGCTGGACCTGGAGACCGATCCAGATCGTGCCGTCCTCGCGTACCAGTGCCGGCAAGGCGCCGGGCAGCAACGAGCACAGCAAGACGGCACGCTCTGGTTCGTCGACGAGGGTGATCGGCGCCGTCGCGGCGGGCACGAACTCCCGCATCGCCACCATGTCACATTCACCGGCGAACCCCGAGAACGTCCGCGCGACGAAGGGAACCGAACCGCGCCGAGCTCCGTGGCAGGACTTGAAACGACGCCCCGACCCACACGGACAGAGTTCGCGCGGCCCCACCGGACCCGCTGGCCCCGCCGTCGCGGACGACTTCCGGCCACGCTTGCCCACTTGATGCTCCCCTCACTGGGACCGGCCGAAGGCCGTCGCTGCGACCGAGCTCAACCCTCGGAGCCGCGGCCGCCATCTGCGGCGGCGGACAGCTGACGAAGCGCCGGCCCGGGCCGGTCGGTGATGATCGCCTCGACTCCCAGATCGGCACAGAGCGCGAGGTCCTCGCGGTCGTTGACGGTCCATACGTGCACCGCATTCCCCTGCCCGTGCACCCGGGAGACGTAGTTGGGGTGCGCGCGAACGATCTCGATCGATGGGCCGGCGATCGGCACCCCCATCGGCAGACTGCCGTCGCGGAACCGCAGCGGCACACGTTCCATCAGGAACACGGTTCGGGTGCTGGGCGCGAGGTCTTGGATGCGGCGAACGGACAGCCACGAGAAGCTCATCACCCTCACCGGCGACACCTCGCCCCGCGGTGGATGCGCCCAGCCGAAGCGGTGGAGCGTCTCGACCAGACGACGCTCCACGACCCCCGCGTACCGGGTCGGGTGCTTGGTCTCGATCGCGATCTCGACCGGCCGTCCCCAGTCCGCCACCATCGCGCACAGCTTTTCGAGGGTCAGGATGGACCTACTGTCGTACTCGACGTCCTCGGACTCGTCGTCGAGGTCGCTCCAGGGCTTCTTCCAGGAGGCGAAGTCGAGCTGCTCCAGCTCGCCGAGGGGCAGTGTCGACAACACGCCCTTCCCGTTGGACGTCCGCTCCAGCCGGCGGTCGTGCACGCAGACCAGGTGCTGGTCAGCGGTCAGCCGTACGTCGCACTCGAGGGCATCGGCGCCGTCGTGCAACGCCTGCCGGTACGCCGCGAGGGTGTGCTCGGCCATCGTCGCGCTGGCCCCGCGATGGGCGACGATCTCCGGCCTGCCATCGGCTCGGGGCGGGGGCGGCGCAACGATGGGCTTCGGACGAAGCAGCCGACGGCCGGGGAGGGGGGAACGGACGTGGGCGGCAGACAGGGCTCGCGAGCGCGCACGTGGCACTCGCTTATCGTGTCACGCCGGACCGCGATACGCGGCTGATCAACCCGAACAGAATCGCGGCGGCGCCGCCGACCAGGATCGATCCGATCGACGCTCCCATCCAGACCGGCGGCGTGAAGTGGATCCAGCCTTGGGTGTCGTACCAGAAGTCCGACCAGCCGCGCAGCGTTCCGGGGTTGAGAAGCTGGTAGGACACGAAGCCGAGGAGCCAGGCCGCGACAGGCGCCCACCGCAGTGGGGCCCGGTCGCTGACGTCCCATCGCATCCGGCAGATGACGAAGAAGTCCGCCGTTGCCACCGCGAACAACGGGATGAAGACCGAGCCGACCAGGTAGAGGAAGTCGGTGTAGCCGTCCATGTTGATGAACAACGCCAGAACGGTGGCGATCGCGCCGATGGCGCCCGAGATGAGCCGGCGGTCCAGTCGTGGCAGCACGTTGTGCGTGGACATCGTCGTGGAGTAGATGTTGGCGAACGCCTCGTCCACCTCGTCGACGGCCAGGATTCCCAGCATCAGCGCCCCGACCGGCAGCGCGACCAGCGTCGCGATCATCGTGTCGGCGTCCGTCGCCAGCGTGGCGACGGCGAAGGCCCCGAGCACGAGGTAGATCAGCGCGGCAGCGCCGTACCCGATCGCGGCACCGCCGAAGGCTGCGCTGTTCGACCGCGAGTGGCGGCTGTAGTCGGCCGCGAGTGGCGAGAACGACACGATGCCCGCCATCGCCACGTCGACAGCAGGCCAGAAGCCGTAGGTCCCCCCACCGGGAATGTCGTGCACCGGGTGGCTCAGTACCTCGTAGAACAGGTATGCGGAGGCGAGAGGCACCAGCAGCACCATGCCCTTGCGCAGCAGCCTCACGCTGCCCAGCGGCCGGATCGCCATCGTGGTGGCGACGACTCCGGCCAGCAGGGCCCAGGCCCAGCGCCAGCCGTTCCCTCCGAGCACCTGCGCGGCCACGGTGGAGATCAGGATGATCTCCACCGTGGCCCAGCCGATGCTCTGGGCGATGTTGAGCACAGTCGGCACGACCGATCCCCGGCGGCCGAACATGCCGCGGAGCGCCACCATCGCTGGGGCGCCGGTATGCGAGCCGAAGACGGCGGAGGCGCCCAGGATGAGGGCGCCGACGACCGACCCGACCAAGGAGGCCAGCAGACCCGTGAGGAGGTCACCGGTGTATGCCGCGACGTACGCGCCGGTCACCGGGCCGAAGAGGCTGATGCCGAAGTTGCCCCACATCGCGGTCTGGTCGAACAGGCCGAGGGTGCGGGGGGCATCGGTGGTCAGGGTGAGAGGGGCTTCGAGCGGCTGCTCACGCCCTGGCTTCTGCTCCGCCGCGGTCGTCACCGCCATGGCTGCTCCCTACGCCGGCATTACCCGGACAGGTTCGGGCGGTCGGTGGCGCGCGTGATGCCACCCTCTCAGCCCACTCGTGCGTGAGCTCCCGCGTTGTGTTGTGGGCGATCCTATCGCGTGTCATCCGGGCCCGGCGGTGATGCCAGGCCGAGCAGCAGGGCCGCAGCGGCCAGCCCGAACCCCCCGCCGAGTGCGACGACCCCGACGACAGCCCGGTCGGCGTCGGTGTCCCACGTGAGGAGGAGGTAGGCGCCGAGGCCGGCGACGACGGCGGCCAGCCCGAGCGCGGTCAGCGCGCAGATGTCCAGGACGGTGGCCGAGCCGGGACGAGTTGTCAGCCAGAAGGCGAGTGCGGCGACCAGCAGCAGGCCGCAGACGACCAGCAGGACGGTGTCCGTCCGGTCGCTGGACTCCAGCTCGTCGAGAGTCTTGGAGGCATGGCCGGCGAAGGCGCCGCGACGCAGCGTGACCGCCCAGAGGGCATAGACCAGAGCGGCCGTCGCGCCCAGTCCGATCACCATGGTCGAGGTCCTGGTCCGGCCGCCGCTCGGCGCCGGCTCCTCCGCGGGCGGCTCCGGAGGCCGGGGCGGAATGACGTAGCCCGAAGGCGCTGCCGGGGGTGACCCGTCGGCAGGGAACCGCAGTCCGCACTGTGAGCAGGACCGGGTACCGGCCGGGTTGTCCTCCGCGCAGCGTGGGCACATCATGTCGGCCGGCTCCTCCCGGCTCAGCCGTGCGCCCGCAGGAACGTCCCGAAGTGCGGGACGGTGAAGGTCACCGCGCCGCGCTCGGCGGCGTAGACGAGTCCCTTCTTGATCAGCCCGTCGCGTGCGGGCGAGAGGCTCTGGGGTTTGCGGGCCAGGCGGCTGGCCACGTCGGCTGTCGCCACCGGTGAGTCGGCGGTCCCGGCGCCGAGGTCGGCCATCGCCCGCATGTAATCGCGCTCCGCCGGCGTGGCCCGTTCGTAGCGTGCACCGAAGAACCCCACCACGAGCTCCGCCTCGGCATCGGGGGCGGCCTCTCGGACGTCGTCGACGCGGATCGGGCTCATGGGCGCAACGTCCCAGGTGACCTTGCCGTAGGCCTGCACGAAGTAGGGATATCCGTCGGTGAGGTGGTAAAGCTCGGCCAGCGCGTCGTCGTCGAAGCCGACATCGGCGGTGGACGCCGGAACGATGAGCGCCTGGTCGGCCGCGGCCCGCGGCAACCGGTCGACCACCACGTATCGGAAGAGCCGCTCGGCGTAGGACCTGCTGGCGCTGAGCGTGACCGGCAGGTAGGGAAGGCCGGCGCCCACCACGAGCAGCGGGGCGCCCTGCTGACTGACCTCGTGGCAGGCCCCGCACAGCGCGGCGAGCTCCGGGCCTGACGCGTCCTGCATCTCATCGACGAACAAGGCGACGCCGACGGCGAGGTCACCGGCCAGTTCTGCCACGTCACCGAAGAGCTCGACGAGGTCGAGCTCGAGATCCCCGGAGTCGGCCCGGCCGCGGGTCGCGGGCACGTCGACAGGGGGTCGCCAGCCGCCCGAGCGGCGGTCCCGGGGGTCAGCCCTCAGCGCGAACGACTTGACGGTCCCGGTCACTGCCTCCACCGCCTCCGGGTTGCGGTGCCGGTGGCCGAGCTCGCGGACGGCGGCGTGCACCGCGGCCGCCAGCGGCAGCCGAAGGCCGTGGTCGGGGCGCGCTTCGAGCTTTCCGGTTCCCCAGTACGCCTGGCCGGCCAGCGAGCGAAGCGCGTTGAGCAGCACCGTCTTCCCGACTCCGCGCAGGCCGCTCAGCACCATTGAGCGGTCGGGTCTCCCCGCCGCCACGCGCTCCAGCGTGACCGAGAACTGGCGCAGCTCCCGGTCACGGCCGGCCAGCTCGGGAGGGCGCTGGCCGGCTCCGGGTGCGTACGGGTTCTTCACCGGATCCACGATGCGACTGTATGGGGTCGTCTAGTCCCAGCCCTAGATTGCGGTAGCGGCCGCTAGCACGTGTCGCCCGCGGCCACTGCAGCGAGATCCGGTGCGGAGCGCTACTTGAGCAGCCGCGACATCCGCCGGTCGGCCAGCGGCTTGCCACCGGTCTGGCAGGTCGGGCAGTACTGCAGGGCCGAGTCGGCGAACGACACCTCGCGCACCGTGTCACCACAGACCGGACACGGCAGCCCCGTCCTGCCGTGCACCCGCATGCCTGTCTTCTTCTCGGCCTTCAGGTCACCCGCCCCGAGCCCGTGCGACCGCTGGATCGCGTCGCCCAGCAGATCGCGGATGGCGGCATGCAGCGTGGACACCTCGGCGGCGGTGAGATTGCCGGCGGGCTTGAACGGCGACATCTTCGCCGCGTGCAGGATCTCGTCGGAGTACGCATTTCCGATGCCGGCGATCACCGACTGGTCGCGCAGCACCTTCTTGATCTGCGAACGCCCCGCCGCGTCGAGAATGCGCTGCAGGCTCGCCCCGGTGAAGTCCTCGGCCAGCGGGTCAGGTCCGAGCCGGGCGATGCCCGGCACGTCGCGTGGGTCGCGTACGACGTACATCGCCAGCCCCTTGTGCGTCCCGGCCTCGGTGATGTCGAGTCCGGACTGGTCGTCGAGCACCACCCGCGCGGCAAGAGGGCTCTTGCCGGGCTTGGGCGGCAACCTCGGCACCTCGTCACGCCAGCGCACCCATCCCCCGCGGGCGAGGTGCAGGATGAGATGGGTGCCCGACACGTCGAGGTCGAGGAACTTCCCGTGCCGACTCACATCGTCGACGAACATTCCGTGCAACGTGTGGATCGGCGGGTCGAAGGTCTTCAGGGCGCTGATCGCCACGATGTCCACCCTGGTGATCGCCCGATCGTGCAGCCGGGCACGCAGGTCGGCCACCAGCGCGTCGACCTCAGGCAGTTCCGGCACGGGCCAAGTGTGCCTCGCACACCGGGTAATCGCGACTCCCGACTGGCTGTCCCGGCCGACCACGAGCAGAATGACGTCATGCCAGCCGTCGTGCCCATCCCGCGCCGTGGTGAGGTCCTGCTGGATGCGCGCGGGTCGCACCGGGCGATGCGGGTGACCTGGCACCACGACGTGGGAGTCGTGGTGCTCTCCCTGTGGCGCGCCGACACGTGCGCAGCGACGTTCCGGCTGCCGCGGGAGGCGGTCCCCGGCCTCATCGACGCGCTGGTCTCCGGGCTGGCCGAGGGGCGCGAGGGGGGCTCTCTCGGCCGAGTCGTCAGCGCCTGACGAACTCCGGGGCGGGTAGCGCCAGCGCGGTCTCGAGCCGCGCCAGGTAGGCGTCCCGTGGGATCTCCACCGCTCCCAGCGACGCGAGGTGCGGAGTGCACCATTGCACGTCCAGCAGCCGGTCGACGCCGTCGCGGGCAAGCAACCCGACCAGGGACATCAAGGCCACCTTCGACGCGTCGCGCCGGCGGTGGAACATCGACTCCCCCGCGAAGAGCCCTCCGATGCAGACGCCGTAGAGCCCCCCGGCGAGCTCGCCGTCCTGCCATGCCTCCACCGAGTGCGCCCAACCCATCCGGTGCAGCCTGCGGTAGGCCGTCAGCATCCGCACGTCGATCCAGCCACCCGGTCGGCGCCGGTCCGCACACCCGGCGATGACCTCGTCGAAGGCGGTGTCGAACCGGATCTCGTACCGCCGGGAGGACTGCCGCATCGACCTGGTGACGCGCAGGTGCGACAACGGCAGCACGCCGCGCAGCGCCGGCGACCACCACAGCAGGGCACGGCGGGCGCTGACCGGCATCGGGAAGATGCCCTGGCGGTAGGCAGCCAGGATCGTGCCCGGCTCGGTATCGGCGCCCATCGCGACCCGGCCCTCGGGATCCGCGGCCCATGCCGGCGGGAACGACCAGGCTGTCGGCGGCGGCTCGACGGGCACGGACTCGAAGATAACCGGTGGAATGACGCTCAGCGAAGCCGTGCTCGGTCGCGTTCGCCGTTCGGTGTCCCTGCACATAGGGTGCTTCTACCGAGTTCTCGCCACGAGGAGCCGACATGGGTGTGGGCAAGAGACTCGCCATGGGCCTGGCGCCGGTGGCGACCCGGTTCGCGCCGTCGGTGACCGCCGGGTTCCTCCGCGAGGTCCTGCAGCGGTCGATCGACGGGGTCGGTCCGTTCCCGGGAGCCGAGTCGGCCGCGCGGGCGCGGCTGGAGGCCGCCGACGGCGACGTCGACCAGGCGATCCACGACCTCATCGAGAGCCATGTCCGGCTGGCCGGCGCGCAGGGATTCGTCACGAACATCGGCGGGCTGGTGACGATCGCGGTCGCGGTGCCGGCGAACATCGGCGGCGTCGCCGTCCTGCAGTGCCACCTCGTCGCCGCGATCGCGCATCTGCGCGGGTACGACCTCAAGGACCCGAGGGTGCGCAACGCGGTGCTCGCCTGCCTGCTCGGTGAGGAAGGGCTCAAGCTGCTGCTGAAGCGGGGGTCGCTGCCGTCGACGCCGATGGGGATCGCGACGGCACCTGCCTACGATCCTGGCCTCGACCAGCTCGTGGCGAGCGAGGTGACCGCCGCGCTGATCGCCCGGGTCAGCGGTCGGAAGGTGGCGACGTCGATGGCCAGGCGGACCCCCTTCCTCGGGGGTGGCATCGGCGGTGCCTCCGATGCGTTCGCGACCTATCGGGTTGGGCGCTACGCCGACCGGGAGCTGCTGGCGCGCACGACACCGAGAGCAGCCGACGGTGCAGCCGGGTAAGGCCTACCTGCACATCGGCCTGCTCAAGTCGGGCACCTCGTTCATCCAGTCCCAGCTTCGGCACCATTCCGCGGCTCTGTCCGACGAGGGCATCCTGTTCCCGGGGGGCCCCCAGTGGGGGCGCCAGGTGAGCGCGACGCGGGACCTGTTGGCCCGGCCGGGTCCGGTCCCATCCGACGAGGCGACTCCGCACACCTGGGACTGGCTGGCCGGCCGGGCTCGGGCCTGGTCCGGGCCCAGCGTCGTCGTCTCGATGGAGTTCCTGTCCTTCGCCACCCCCAAGGCGATCCGCCGTGCGCTCGCCTCGCTCGCGCCGCGTGAGGTCGAGGTCGTGATCACGGCTCGGGACCTCGGCAGGGTGCTGCCGGCTCAGTGGCAGGAAACCGTGCAGAACCACAAGACCTGGACCTGGCCGGAGTTCCTCGCCTCGCTGCGCGACGAACCGGGATCAGATCCGCGCGCGGCGCGCAACTTCTGGTTCATCCACGACCTTCCACGCATCATCGACAAGTGGCTCGCCGGCGGCGGTGCCCCGGTCATGGTGGTGACGGTGCCTCCCAAGGGTGCCGAACCCGATCTGCTCTGGCGCCGGTTCTGCTCGGCCGTCGACATCGATGCCGGCCGCTTCCCGCCGTCCGCGCAGCGGGGCGCCAACACCTCACTCGGGGTCAACGGCGCCGAGCTCACCCGGCGGGTGACCGCCCTGGCCAACGACCGCCTCACCCCACAGGCGTACCGCCGCGAGATCAAGACGTTCCTGGCCAAGTCCGTCCTCGCTCAGCTCGACGACGCCCGCTTCGGGCTCCCCGGGGAGGCATACGGCTGGGCGCGGTCGCGTTCGCAGGACATCATCGACCAGGTGCGCACGCGTGCGGTGCGGGTGATCGGCGATCTCGACGAGCTCTGGCCCGTTCCCCCGGGCAACGTAGAGCGTGCGCCGGACGGTTTCGACGTCGACGGCATGCTCGATGCCGCGGTGGAGGCGCTGGTGGCGTTCGCCGGCCACGCCGACGAGCTGCGCTCCAGGTGAGGCGCTCAGGAGCGGCGCACCCGGCGGTAGGCCCTGAGCGCGACTCTCGCCCAGGCGCGACGCTCGCTCACGCGGACGAACCACCGCTTCATGACTTTGACCGGCGGCATGTCTTCGTACTCACGCAGCCGGGCGGCGGTCTCGCCTAGCTGGGCCTGTGTCTGGGAGAGCTGCTCTCTGACCTCGGCGTCGTCGACGAGCAGGGCCTGGACGGCGTCGAGTGAGGCGTCGTAGACATCCCGAGGATCGGGGTGGTCGGGGTCCTGCCAATCGGGCGCCGCCGAACCCTCACCGGTGTCCGGTGCCACCAGACGAACCTCGTCGAGGTCACCGATGACGTCATACCGTCGCGCCGTCACCTCGCGGATCCACCGCTCGGTCAGCTCCCTGGCCATCAGCCGGGTCCGGTCGTTGACCACGACCCGGGAGCTGTCCTCACGACGGGCGAGGACGTTGTGGGCGAGGAGCTCCCTGACCAGCGACCGGTACTGCGGGTTGGTGAGGTGTCCCTTCACCCGCCGGTTCACATCGCGCAGCAGCCGCGTCTCCGCCGCTCCGAGTGAGG
>JBKPNJ010000129.1:0-6944 GCA_046732575.1 Actinomycetota bacterium | reverse complement strand
GACAAGTACGTGGCGAAGGACCGCCGGCTCACCGTCGTCGACTTCGGGTCCCGGACGGTTCGTGAGCGGCGCAAGCACATGACGCATCGAAACCTGCTGGCAGACCACGACTGCGAGGTCATCGGCGTGGACGTGGTCGACGGCATCAACGTCGATGTCGTGATGAAGCAGCCATACCGGCTGCCGATGAGGAGCAACACCGCCGACGTCGTCCTCTCTGGGCAGGTCTTCGAGCACATACCGTTCTTCTGGGCCTCGCTGCTCGAGGTCGCCAGGGTCCTCAAGCCGGGTGGGCTCTTCTTGATGACGGTCCCCTCACGCGGTCACGTACACACGATCGTGGACTGCTGGCGCTACTACCCCGACGGCGTGCGGGCGATGGCCGCCTTCGCCGGGCTCGAGGTCCACGAGGTGCACACCGACTTCCCGCCCAAACGGGAGGACGGACACCACCACTACGAGCGGATCGACGAGGCCGATCACTACTGGGGAGACACCGTGGGCGTCCTGCACAAGCCCGAGAGCTACCCAGGCCGGCGCATTGCGCTGGTACGCCGCCCGCTGCTGTGGTGGGCGAACAGCGCGTCCAAGTCGTTCGTGAGCACCAAGGAGGCACGCGCCCGGCTCACCGGTGGGCGGCAGCCACAGCCGAGCGCCCACTGAGCGACTCGCGGTCGGCGGCACCAAGCGAGGTGCAGAAGCGGGCCCGTGTCCGCCACTTGGTCGGTGCCGCGACAATGGTGCCATGACTGAACTGCCCCGCAGGGCCGTTGCGCGTTCGGCGCGCCTGGCCTCGCTACCGATCGGGTTCGCAGGCCGCGCGACGATCGGGATCGGCAGGCGCCTGGGCGGGGCCCCGGCCGAGGCAGTGATGAACGACGTGCAGCAGCGCACGGCGGAGCAGCTCTTCAAGGTCCTCGGTGAGCTCAAGGGCGGCGCGATGAAGTTCGGCCAGGCGTTGTCGGTCTTCGAGTCGGCCCTGCCGGAGGAGATGGCGGCGCCCTACCGCGAAACCCTCACCAAGCTGCAGGACGCCGCCCCCCCGATGGCGGCGTCGATGGTCCACCGCGTGCTCGCGAAGGACTTCGGTCCCCGCTGGCGCACCCGGTTCCGCACGTTCGACGACGACCCAGCCGCGGCGGCGTCCATCGGGCAGGTGCACCGGGCGGTCTGGGCGGACGGCCGAGAGGTCGCCGTCAAGGTGCAGTACCCCGGGGCAGGGGCAGCGCTGAATGCCGACCTGCGGCAGATCTCCCGAGCCGCCCGACTGTTCGCCGGGTGGATCCCCGGCATCGACATCAAGCCCCTGGTGCAGGAGCTGCAGGACCGAGTCGCCGAGGAGCTCGACTACGCCCTGGAGGCCGAGGCGCAGCAGGCATTCGCGGAGGCGTTCGCGGGCGACCACGACATCGTTGTGCCGTCGGTCGTGGCACAGACCCGCAGCGTGCTGGTGACCGAGTGGTTGGAGTCCGCCTCCTCACTGTCGCGGCTGATCGCCGAAGGCACCAAGGAGCAGCGCGACCACTACGGCAACCTCTACGTGCGATTCCTGTTCTCCGGTCCGCGACGAGTGGGGATGCTGCACGCGGACCCCCATCCCGGCAACTACCGGATCCTGGCCGACGGCCGGCTGGGGGTCGTTGACTACGGCGCGGTGGCCAGGCTGCCGGATGGTGACCTGCCGGCGTCGATCGGCAGGCTGCTACGGACCGCCCTGACCGACGACTACGACCTGGTCGTGCGGGGGCTGCGCGAGGAGGGATTCATCAAGCCGTCGATCACCATCGACCCAGAGGACTTGCGCGCCTACCTCGCACCCTTCGTCGAACCCGCGATGGTCGAGCGCTTCCAGTTCTCCAGGGCATGGATGCGGGCTCAGTTCGCTCGGCTGAACGACCCCAGGCAACCGGGATACACCACGACGCTCAAGCTGAACCTTCCTCCGTCCTACCTGCTCATCCACCGGGTCTGGATCGGCGGGATCGGCGTGCTCAGCCAGCTGGGGACCGAGGCGCCGTTCCGGAGCATCCTGGAGGAGTCACTTCCCGGGTTCGCCGCGGACCCGTTGCCGTGAGCGGGGTGCAGCCGGACCCGCGGGTGGTCTATCTGCACATCGGCGCTCCCAAGACGGGCACAACCTTCATCCAGCAGGTCCTGCATGCCAACCGGGAGGCGTTGGAGCGGGCCGACGTGCGCTACACCGCCGACGACCCCCAGGAGCACTTCGAGGCCGCCGTCGACCTGCGCGGTCTGGCCTGGGGCGGACGGGAGCACCCCGAGTGGTCAGGCGCCTGGGACCGGGTTGCTGCTCGGTCGCGCGAATGGCGCGGCAGGTCGGTGATCTCCAACGAGCTGCTGGCGGGAGCCACCGCGGATCAGATCCGCCGAGCCGTCGACTCGCTCCAGGACTGTCAGGTGCACGTGATCTACACGCTGCGCGACCTGGCCCGAATGCTGCGGTCAGACTGGCAGGAGCAGGTCAAGCACCGGCATGCCGTGAGCTGGAAGGCGTACCTGGACGAGGTGATCGACCAGGACGGCTCCAGCGACCTCGGGTCGTGGTTCTGGGGCCTGCACGACGCGTCGGCCGTGCTGGCTCGATGGTCGACCGAGGTTCCTCCGGAGCGCGTCCATGTCATCTGCCTGCCGCAGGCGTCCGCCGCCCACGGTGCACTCTGGCGGGAGTTCGCCACCCTGATCGGACTGCCCCTTGACGAGTACGACCTCGCGACCGCGCCCGCCAACCTGTCCCTGGGCGCGTTCGAAACCGAGTTCCTGCAACGGGTCAACCAGAGGGCCGTCGAGTTCGTCGACGACCGGTCGTACGCCCCGCTGGTAGGGCAGCTGCTGATTCAAGGCGCCCTGGCCGGGCGCCCGTCCCCGGCCCGGGCCCGGTTCCCGGCGCGGCACCGTGCCTGGGTGGCAGCCCGATCGGAGAGAATCGTGAAGGAGCTCGTCGACTCCGGCTACGACATCATCGGCGAGCCGAAGGATCTCGCCCCCACAGAGAGCCAGTACGACCAGGAGACGAGGCAACCGACCGCGGCCGCCGTGTACGACCTCGGAGCGGACGTCGCGGCACGCCTGTTGCGACGAATCGACCAGCTCAACCACGAAGTCGCCGACCTTCGCCACGCTGCTCAACAGCCGCCTTCGCCGCCGGCAGAGCCTGAGCCACCTCCCGCTCCCCCTCCCGGCGGCCACATCAAGCGCCGGCTGCGGGATGCCAGCGACCGGCACCGCAGTGTGATGGCTGTTCGACGCGTGTGGTGGTGGACCGTCAACCAGCTACGGTCCGTAAGGCACAGCCGGACCCGCCGCTAGCGCCAGGCACTGACCTCACCACCAGGCGGAGTCGAGCTTGCCCTCGATACTCCGTAGGTGGTCACGTGAGCACCGGTCGCAGTAGAAACGACGACGCCCGTTCTCGACCGACGTCATCCACGTCACCGGGATGCCGCTGCCGGGCGCCTGCTGCCCGCAGAAGTCACAACACGGTTGCATGGTCCCTTGGTACACCCGGGTTCCCCGTGCACCCAACCCCGCGAGGGCGCGAGACCGGCGACTAGTGGCTGCGGACCTTGTTGTTGAGCCGCAGCGGTGCGCTGTTGGAATAGCTCGTGAACGAGACAAGGACCCTGCCATGGCGTCGATGGCAGGCCGCGTAGCTGCGAACCTCCGAGGTCCCGGCACCGGAGTGCGAGATCGCCTTGCGCCTGCCATCGGTATCGAAGACTCGATGCACACGCACCTTCGTCAGGCCCTTGTGGACATGCCGGTACTCGGCTCTCGACACGCAGTGGTGGGCATGCGCGGAGGCAGGAGCAACCGCCGCTCCCGAGCCGAGCAGAACGGTGCAAGCGAACAGAATGGCCAGCGTCTTCTTCATGAGTTCCCAGACTCCCGATGAACGAGGGCAGAGACACCCACCGTAGTTAGATAGTGACTTGTTGTGTGCCATTTTGCACAATAGGCCCCGCACGACCCGGATCCACCGCTCCGCACTCGCTGCAGCCGGCGATGCCGCCGCCGGACCCGGCAGCGCCCCCGGCTGCCTTTCGGGAGCCGGGGGCGCTGGCTGGGTCGGCCGCGTCAGAGAGCGCGGGCAGTGGCGAGGCGAGCCTTCAAGGCGATGCGGTCAGCGCGGCGAGCGAAACGCTGTGCTCGAGCGAGCTGGTTACCACGGCGGATCAGGCGCGCCTCGGCGAGACGCGCCTGTATATGCGCTCGCGCCAAGTCTTCTTGCATGAGATTCATCTCGTTGCTCCTGTTCGGAATCGTGCTTGCCGTCATCTGTTCCAGTGCTTTCTCCAGGGGTCCCCCACCAGACAGGGGTGGTGCCAGGGGAACCCGAACGGACCTGAATCGGTGCTGCGTTACGCCGCGGCGTCGTTCTTGCGAGGACGCCCGCGTGGCCGCTTGCGGGCCACGACGACGCCTGAGATGAAGAGCTCCCCGCCCCAGACGCCCCAGGGCTCTGCTCGGTCGAGCGCACCGGCGAGGCATTCTGCCCGCACCGGGCAGTCGCGGCACAGGGCCTTGGCTGTCTCGATGTCCGCCGGTGACTCGGCGAAGAACAGTTCGGGGTCGTTGAGTCGGCACGGGAGCTGCGAGTCGTCGATCCTGACACCGCCGGTCACTGCGTACGAGTCGAGAACGGTGATGCTCATGTCTGTCACCTCCTTGTGACCTGATCAGTGGCCTTGTGGGCCGGTCGAACCAGTCGTGAGAAACAAAATGGCCGCGGATCCCGGGTTTCGGGTTCCGCGGCCTGGAGGTGCCGGTCAGAGATGGTGCTAGACCGGTGGACTCCAAGCCCGAACGCCCGGGAAGACGCTCTTGTACACGGTGGACACGGCGATGCCCTGGGTGCCGCAGGCGACACTGGTGCCCGGAAGCAGCCGGCCGGCGGGTCCGAACGAGTGTGCAGCATCGGTACCTGCGGACATGCGAAGACGCGGCGCCGCCTCGGGCTCCGTGTACATCAGGTTCGTCGACATCGAGTGGCACCTCCTTCGCTTCCTGACCGACTGACACCTTGATCGGTGTCCCCAGATCGACGAGCGATCGGTGGGGTCTTGAACACTACGCGCCCGTGACGGCGCTCGGCAAACGAATTACCGAGAAATCTCGGTGTTCGTCGGATGTTCTGCCGCATCGGGTTCAAGGTGCGCGGATTCGGCGCACAGCGCCAGCACCGCTTCACCGTACTTGTCGAGTTTCACTTTCCCGATGCCGGGAACCCTTACCAGCGAGCCGCGATCGCGCGGTCGCGTCTCCGCGATCACCGTCAGCGTGGCGTCAGTGAAGACGCAGAACGCCGGCAGGCTCTCGGTGGCGGCCTGGCGTGTGCGCCAACTGCGCAGCCGCTCGAAGAGGGCCTCGTCATAGGCCGAAGGGCAGGCATGGCAGCGGCCGAGCTTGCGTTCGACGGCGTCGGTGAGCGGACGTTGACACGCCCGGCACCGGGTCATCCCGCCCCTACGCCGCCGCGCCGAGGAGCGGGTGGGCCCCGCCACCGAGGCGGACGCCTGCGGTCGCACGCCGTCGAGGAACCGTGAGGCGCCACGCGTGGGACGGGCACCCGGCGAACGGGCCACCGACCACGACACCGACAGCCCTCGGCGGGCGCGGGTGATGCCGACGTACAGCAACCGCCGTTCCTCCTCCACCGTCGCGGTGGTGTCGGCGTACACGATCGGCATCGTCCCCTCATGCATGCCTACGAGGAACACCTGCTCCCACTCCAGACCTTTCGCGGCGTGCAGGGTGGCCAGCGTGACGCCCTCGGCCATCGGCGCGTGCTGGCTCGTCGCCCGCCGCTCGATCTCGGCGACGAAGGATCCGAGCGTCGCCGACGCGTCGCCGGCGGCAACCTCCTGCGCCACCGTGAGCAGCGCCTGCAGGGACTCCCAGCGGTGGCGCGCGCTACGGCCACCCGCCGGCGGCGTGGCGCTCCATCCCATCCCGGCCAACAAGCTGGCAATCAGCTCGACCAGCCCGGTCTCACTGGCCTCGCCGGCGCGCAGGGCACCCCGCAGCAACGTCAGTGCCTGACGAACCTCGGCGCGGTCGAAGAAGCGCTCGGCCCCGCGAACCAGATAGGGGATGCCTCGAGCGCTCAGTGCCTCCTCGATTGCCTCCGACTGGGCGTTGATCCGGAAGAGGACAGCGACCTCGCGCCCCGGCGTGCCGGCTGCTGTCAGCCGCCCGATCTCCTCGGCGACCCACCCCGCTTCGGCAACCTCATCAGCCAGTTCGGTGAACCTCACCGCCGGACCGCTGGGGCACTGGGCGCGCAGGACCAGCGGCCCGTCGGGCCGAGGAAACCGGTCGACGCCAGGGGCCGGCCGGCCCGATCGCTGCCGCCCGGTCGTTTGGCCCTGCAACAGCCGGTTGGCTACCGCGAGAACCTCAGGCGTCGAGCGGTAGTTGCGCTCCAGCCGGATCACAGCCGTGCCGGGGTGGCTGCCGGCGAAGCCGAGCAGATGATCGCTGGATGCTCCCGTGAACGAGTAGATCGTCTGCGCGGCATCTCCGACAACGCAAACGTCGTCACGCCCGCCGAGCCAGAGATCCAACAGGCGCTGCTGGATCGGGCTGACGTCCTGGAACTCGTCGACGACGAACCATCGGTACTGGCGTCGCACCTGTGCGGCGACGTGCTCGTCCTCGGCGAGCAGCACGGCGGCGCACAGCAGGACATCCTCCATATCGATGCGACCTCTGTCTCGCTTGGTCTCCTCGTATGTCCCGAACACCTGGGCGACGGTCGCCAGGTCAGGCGAGGACAGTCGGCGACCGTGCTGGGCTGCCACGATGGCGTAGGTGTCGGGTCGGACGTTGCTGACCTTCGCCCACTCGATCTCAGCGGCGAGGTCACGCAGGACCGGGGCGTCCGCGTGGATCCGGCAGCGTTTCGCCGCCTCCGCCAGCAGCGGGAG
>JBKPNJ010000128.1:0-4231 GCA_046732575.1 Actinomycetota bacterium | reverse complement strand
CGGGCATGGGACGAGACGTTCGAGACGGCGAAGCCTCGACCGTGACGGCTCACTCCGAGGAAGCCCGGCACCCGCTGGGCCCACTCGCACCCCCGGGGGGCGCGAGCGGACTGCTGGCGGTCTTCCAGCGTCGCTACCTGCTCAGGCTGCTGCTCCGGAAGGAGCTGCAGGTCCGCTACCAGGGTTCCCTCGTGGGTCTCGCCTGGTCCTACGTCAGGCCGCTGATCCGCTTCTTCATGTACTTCGTGGTGATGGGCATCGTGCTCGGACTGAACCGGTTCGAGGACTACCCGGTCCACATCTTCTCCGGGATGGTCGTCCTGCACCTGTTCACCGAGACGTTCGCCGCCGGTACCCGGTCGATCGTGCGCAACAAGTCGCTGATCACCAAGGTGCAGCTGCCCCGCGAGACCTTCCCGGTCGCATCGCTGCTGGTGTCGATCTATCACGTCGGCCCGCAGCTCGTCGTGCTGCTGATGATGGCCGTGGGGTACGGCTGGCAGTGGGACCCGGTCGCGCTCGGCGCCGGGGTGCTGGGGTTCGCCGTGATGTCTGTGTACGCGATGGCCATAGGGCTCATGTTCAGCGCGCTCAACGTGTTCTTCCGGGACACCCAGAACTTCGTGGAGACCATCGGTATCCTCATCACCTGGTCGGTCCCTATGATCTACCCGCTCAACCGGATCCTGGCCGCCACTGAGCAGGGGGCACTGCCGGAGTGGGGGGTCCAGCTCTACCTTGCCAACCCGCTCGCGGTGTCGGTCCTGCTGTTCCAGCGGGCCTGGTGGATTCCCTGCGCGGAGGACCCCGCCGAGGCGGCGAGGATCCAGATGCCCTCCCACCTGTTCGAGCGCGGATTCCTCGCGCTGGCCGGCGGACTGGTCCTGCTCTGGGTCGCCCAGAAGGTCTTCACCCGCCTCGAGGGCAGCTTCGCGGAGCTCCTGTAGTCATGTCCGAGTCCATCGTCGTGAAGGGCGTGAGCAAGGAGTTCACCCTTCGTCACGGCAAGACGCTCCGGCAGACGCTGATCCGCAGGGCCCGCGGGCAGGACACCACCGACACCTTCAAGGCCGTCGACGACGTGACGTTCACCGTTGAGCAGGGCGAGTCCATCGCCTTGATGGGGCTCAACGGTTCGGGGAAGAGCACGTTGCTCCGGCTCGTCTCCGGGGTGATGAACCCCGACGCCGGTCGGGTGCTCACCCGGGGTCGGATCGCCGGGCTCATCGGCGTCGGCGCCGGTTTCCACCCTCAGCTGACCGGCCGGGAGAACGTCTATCTCAACGGAGCCATCCTCGGGATGAGCAAGGCCGAGATCGACGCGAAGTTCGATGACATCGTCGCCTTCGCCGACATCGGGAAGTTCCTCGACACCGAGGTCAACCACTACTCGTCCGGGATGTACTCGCGGCTGGGTTTCGCGGTCTCGATCCACACCGACTGCGACATCTTCCTCATCGACGAGGTGCTCGCGGTCGGCGACCGACCGTTCCGGCGCAAGTGCATGCGTCGGATCGAGGGGATGCGGGAAGAGGGCAGGACGATCTTCTACGTGTCCCACAGCACCGGCCAGGTCAAGCGGCTGTGCAAGCGGGCGCTGGTGCTGGAGCGGGGACGACTCGGCTTCGACGGTCCGGTCGACGCGGCGATTCACTACCTGCACTACGACGAGGGCGACGAGTTCGACGACAGCGCCGCCGATGACGACGGGCAAGGGGACAGTGACTGAGGGATGCGTTCAGTCGACCGGCTGCCCGGGCCCCCGGTGCCCTAGGGGGCGGGGTGCCCGTGCACGGCTGGCCACGCCGCCCAGGCCGAGGCCACGATTGCCCGCAGCGTGGAGTCCTTCGCCTTCCAGCCGAGGACATGTTCGATCCTGGTGACGTCGGCCACCAGCGAGGACGGATCCCCCGGTCGCCGGCCGACCACGGCCGGGGTCGTGTCGTATCCGGTGACCGCGCCCACCTCGACCAGCACGTCCCGCACCGAGGCGCCGACGCCGGTCCCCACGTTGAACACGTCGAACGGGCGGTTCTCGCGGTCCAGGTAGTCCAGCGCGGCCAGATGGGCGTCGGCCAGGTCCAACACGTGCACATAGTCCCTCACGCATGTGCCGTCCGGGGTGGGGTAGTCGTCGCCGAAAATCTTCGGCTGCCCGCCCTCGGTCACCTGCTTCATGACTATCGGGATCAGGTTGAAGACGCCGGGATCACCGAGGTCGTCCCAGCCCGAGCCCGCGACGTTGAAGTAGCGGAGGTTGACCGACCGCAGCCCCCACGCAGCGCTCGCCGCCCTGATCATCCATTCACAGGCCAGCTTCGTCTCACCGTAGGGGCTGATGGGCCGGGCGGCGGCGTCCTCGCCGATGAGCGCACCGGGCGCGATGTCCGGCAGGCCGTAGGTTGCGGCGGATGAGGAGAACATCATCTTCGAGACGTCGGCTTCCTGCATCGCCGACAAGACGTTGGCGGTGCCGCCGACGTTCTGGGTGTAGTACCAGGCGGGACGCTGGGCGGACTCGCCGACCTGCTTCTTCGCCGCGATGTGGATCACCGAGTCGACGCCGTGCTCGTGCATCGCGGCGCTCAGCTTGCCGACGGCGACGTCGGCGGCGAGGTCGATCTCCAGCAGTGGGACGTCGGCGAGCCGGCTGCTCAGGCCGGTGCTGAGGTCGTCGACCACGACCACCTCGGCACCCCTGTGCAGCAGCAGCCGCACCACGTGTGCGCCGATATAGCCGGCCCCGCCGGTCACCATGATCGTCATGTGGCCAGCCTAACGGGAAAGCACCTGCACACTGACCCGTTCCTGCGAGACTCGGGCAGGCGTCCGCCGAGGGTCGAGATGGCGGACGAGAACCAACGAACCCCCGACGACAAGCGGCGCCAGCAGCCAGCACAGACCCTGCTCGGAGGCGGGGTTGGAGGCGGTGAGCAGCCGGCCGGCCGCCCCCAGACCCACACGGCCCGCCGCCGTCTGCGCGCGATCCAGCAGCTCGCGCTGGCTGAGCGAGCCGTGAGTCGTCAGCAGAGCGGACGTCTCGGGCCCCTCGGGCAGGTCGGCGGTGAAACGGTCGCCGTATCCCAGGACCTCCGCGGCGTAGTCGGTGACCCCGGCGGGTAGCGGTTCGGAGAACGCGGCGCCGAGCGGTCGCAGCGACACCCCGACCGTGCGGGCGGCGTCGGCGCCCGACAGACCGTCGAGCTGCCCGGGGCCCCGTACGACGAGGGCCGCGTCGGCGGACCCGTCGGGGCCCAGGCTGACGCGCAGGCCGCACGCCCACGCCGCGCAAAGCCACACGCAGCCCAGCCAATGGGTCGGGAGCAGGATCGCGACCTGGTCCTCCGGCTCGGTGCCCAGCCCGTCGCGAAGCAGGTTGGCGGTCTTGGCCACCCAGTTGTCGAAGGACGCGACCGAGAGCTCGATGCGTTCGCCGGTCCCGTCGTCGTAGAACGTCAGGAGCGGCCGGGCCGGGTCGCTGGCCAGCAGCGCTTTCAGCAGTTCGGGGATCGTCGAGGCGGTCACGGCGTCACGATACGGTCGCCCGATGGATGCTGTGATCGTCGCCGGCGGTCTCGGCACGCGACTCCAGCCGCTCACGATCCGGCATCCCAAGCACCTGCTCCCGGTGGCCGGCGTGCCGTTCGTCGCCCACCAGATCGCTCGGCTGGCCAGCGTCGGCGTCGGTCGGGTCGTGCTCGCGACGTCCTACCGCGCGGAAGAGTTCGAACCTGTCCTCGGCTCCGGCGCCGCGTTCGGCCTCGAGCTTCTCTACGTCACCGAGCCCGAACCGCTCGGGACGGCCGGAGCCATCCGCCACGCCGCGGCTGTGCTGGCGAAGCAGGACCCGACCGATCCTGTCATCGTGCTCAACGGTGACATCCTGTCCGACCACGACCTGACGGGCCAGGTGCGCGCACACCTGCGCAGCGGGGCAGGGGCGACACTGCACCTGGTGGAGGTCGCGGATCCCTCGGCCTACGGCTCGGTCCCCACCGACCGGCGCGGGCGGGTGACGGCGTTCCTGGAGAAGACAGCCGACCCGCCGACCCGCCACGTCAACGCCGGGTGCTACGTGGTCGCCCGCGCGGTCATCGACGAGATCCCGCGCGGACGGCAGGTGTCGATCGAGCGGGAGACCTTCCCCGGTCTCGTCGCCGCGGGGCAGCTGGTGATGGGCTACTGCCGTCCGTCGTACTGGCTCGATGTCGGAACCCCCGCGGCGCTGGTC
>JBKPNJ010000127.1:0-8417 GCA_046732575.1 Actinomycetota bacterium | reverse complement strand
CCCCTGGACGACGCCGCCGGCCTCCGGGCCGACCTGCTCGTGTCGACGGTGCCACCGGAAGCCGCCGACCCGGACCCGCTCGCCGCGGTGGCTCCGGTGGTGTTCGACGTGGTCTATGCCCCGTGGCCGACACCGCTGGCGCGCAGTGCGCAGGGACGAGGTCACCGGGTGGTCGGGGGCCTGGATCTCCTGGTCAACCAGGCGGCGCTTCAGGTCGAGCTGATGACCGGTGCCCCGGAGGCGCCGCTGGAAGCGATGATGGTGGCCGGAAGGCGGGCGCTGGCCGCACGTGCAAGCGGCAACCGCGGCGGCGCCTGAGGCGCCCATGTGTCGACGGCCCGTCGGCGGTGAGGACTGTTGCGTGGCACTGGTCGGGAGGACGCGGATGCAGCCAGTCGCTCGGCGCACCGTGCTCGTGGCGGGAGCCGTCGTTGCCGGCTCCGCCGCCGTCGGCGGCTGCACGTGGCGTCCTGGCACGTCCGGCCCGCTGCTGCGGGCGGTGGGACGGCCACGGGCCGCGGACTGGACCGCACTGGCTGGTGGCCTGGCCGGCGAGCTCATCCGTCCTCACGACGCCGACTATGACAGCGCCCGCCGCCTGTACAACCCGCGCTTCGATCAGATCCGGCCGGCGGCGGTCGTCGAGGCGGCCAACCGCCACGACGTCGCCGAGTCGGTCCGCTTCGCCGGCCGCTTCGGCTTGCTCGCGCGCCCCCGGTCCGGCGGCCACTCCTATGTCGGCGTGTCGACGGCAGCAGGCGGCATCGTCGTTGACGTGGGACCGATCCGTGGCGTCGACTATGATCCGGCCTCCGGCACCGCGCTGGTGCGTGCCGGGTCCCGGCTCTTCGACGTGCACGCCGCCCTGGAGCCACATGGCCGCTCGCTGCCGACCGGTACCTGCCCGACGGTGGGAGCGGCGGGCCTCGCCCTCGGAGGCGGAATCGGCGTCGAAGGACGCGCGCACGGGCTCACGTGCGACGCGGTGCAGGAGCTCACTGTTGTCACCGCTGACGGGAGGACCGTCGTGGTGGATGCGCACCACCACCCCGACCTGTTCTGGGCGCTGCGCGGCGGAGGCGGAGGAAACGTCGGGGTCGTCACGGCGATGCGGGTCCGTACGTTCCCCGCTCACCGGATGGGCTTCTACTTCATCACGTGGTCATGGTCGGATGCGGTAGCCGTGATCACGGGCTGGCAGCGGCGGGTGCCGCGGATGCCGCGCTCGGCCTGGGCGAACCTGCACCTGGAGGCCAGCCCGTCCGGATCCGTCGCGGTCCGCGCGGTGGGAGTCTCGCTGACCGGAGACGGCGGCGACGAAGCGGCCGCGCTCCAGGCCGCGGTGGGACGTCCGGCCACCAGCGTCTCGACCATCAGCCGAAGCCACGCCGACGGGATCAAGCTGCTGGCGGGATGCTCGTCGCTCACCGACCGGCAGTGCCACCTGAGCCCCCGCGGGACACTCACCCGTGAGTCGTTCGCCGCCGGCAGTGACGTACTCGGCGCTGCGATGAGCCAGACGGTGGCGGCTGACCTCGTCGCGCTGGTCGGGCACAGGGCATCGTCGGGACGGAGCGCAGCGGTGATCATCGATCCGCTCGGCGGCGCGGTGTCGGACCGGCGTGCGGGGTCGACGGCCTTCCGCTGGCGTCGGGCTCTCGCCACCGTGCAGTGGTACGTCGGCCTTGCCGACCCGCCGCGCAACGCGGAGGTCGCCGAGGCCTACACCTGGATCGGCAGCGGTCACCGAGTGCTCGCTCCAGCCTCCGTCGGGGGGTACGTCAACTACCTGGAGCCGGGCCGTGCGGTGCACTCGTACTACGGTGCGAACTACGCCCGACTGCACCAGGTCAAGGGGCGCTACGACCCGACCGGGTTCTTCCGCTCCCACTTCTCGGTCTGACGTCCAGCTGCCCGGCGCACGCCACGACGGGTGCGGCAGGCATCCACAGGTCGGCTCGCAGGGCAGGCGGTCGGCGCGGTGCTCGCTAGACTGCCCGGTCGTGGCCTACGACGTCGCCATCGTGGCCGGGGCCGCACTGTTCGGTGCTGCCGGGGGCTGTCTGGTCCCACGCCTGGTGGCACGGCTCCCTGAGCCCGTACCCGAGCCCGCTGGAGCATCCGATCCGGACGCACCGCCGGACAAGGTGCCCTACGCGACACTGGCTCGAACCCCGGGCCTGGCCGGCGGCTGCGCCGCGGCCGCCTCGGCGGCCTGTGCGGTGGTCGGCTGGCGGCTGGGCTGGACGGCACCGCTCCCGGCCTGGTTGTACCTCGCGGTGGTGGGAGTGCTGCTGGCCTGGATCGACGCCGTGACCTGCCTGCTGCCGACGCGGATCGTGGGGCCGTCGTACCTCGTCGTCGGCACGCTGCTGGTCGCGGCCTCGGCAGTCGACGGAGACTGGCACGCTCTGTCCCGGGCAGCCATGGGCTGGGTGATCGCCGGCGGCTCATTCCTGCTGCTGTGGCTGATCCATCCCCGCGGGATGGGCTACGGGGATGTGCGGCTGGCCGGAGTGCTCGGCATGGCGCTGGGCTGGCTGGGCTGGGCGGAGTTCGGGATCGGCATGTACGCCGGCTTCGTGCTCGGCGGTGTCATCGGGGCCACCCTCGCCCTGCTGCACATCGTGGACCGCAGGCGTTACCCGTTCGGGCCGTTCATGCTTGCCGGCGCATTCGTCGGATTGATCTGGGGACCCGGGCTCGTGGACTGGTACACCCGGGCCCGCGGCTGACCCGGTTGCCGCCCGGGAGCGGCACACCGGCGTGGGAGACTTTCCGGCATGCTGCGATGGCTCACCGCGGGCGAGTCCCATGGTCAGGCACTGGTAGCCGTCCTGGAGGGAATGCCGGCCGGAGTCGAGATCACCACGAGCGACGTCCATGACTCCCTGGCCCGTCGCCGGCTCGGCTACGGGCGCGGCGCGCGCATGTCGTTCGAGCAGGACCGGGTGACGTTCCTGGCCGGTGTGCGCCACGGCCGTACGCTCGGTAGCCCGATCGCCGTAGAGGTCGCCAACACCGAGTGGCCCAAGTGGGAGCAGGTGATGGCGGCCGACCCGGTCGACGCCGACGCGCTGACCGGCCTGGCCCGGAACGCGCCACTGACCCGCCCTAGACCGGGCCACGCCGACCTGGTCGGCATGCAGAAGTACGACTTCGACGACGCCCGGCCGGTGCTCGAGCGAGCCAGCGCCCGGGAGACCGCCGCCCGGGTGGCGCTCGGCGCGGTCGTCCAGGCGTTCCTCCGCCAGGCCTACGACATCGGCCTGGTCAGCCACGTGGTGTCGATCGGCGGCGTCAGCGCCCCAGCGGGATCGGTGCCGACCCAGGACGACGTCGCTCTCCTCGATGCCGACCCGGTCAGATGCCTCGACGCCGCCGCCAGCATGGCGATGGTGGCCGAGATCGACGCGGCCCACGATGCCGGCGACACGCTCGGAGGCGTCGTCGAGGTCGCCGTGTACGGCCTGCCGCCAGGCTTGGGCAGCCACGTGCACTGGGACCGGCGGCTCGACGCACGGCTGGCCGGCGCGCTGATGGGTATCCAGGCGATCAAGGGCGTCGAGGTCGGCGACGGGTTCGAGCTGGCGCGGACCCGGGGTTCGCTGGCTCATGACGAGATCGTCAGGACCGAGGTGGGCCTCGGGCGCGCGTCGGGCCGCTCCGGTGGCACCGAAGGGGGCATGTCGACCGGGGCGGCGCTGCGGGTGCGCGCCGCGATGAAGCCGATCTCCACGGTTCCGCGCGCCTTGCGTACCGTCGACGTGGCCACCGGCGACGACGCCGTGGCACACCACCAGCGATCGGACGTCTGCGCGGTGCCCGCCGCGGGGGTTGTCGCCGAAGCCATGGTCGCAATGGTGATCGCGGAGGCAGCGGTCGAGAAGTTCGGTGGTGACTCGGTCGGTGAGACCCGGCGCAACTTCGAGGGATACCTGGCCAGCCTGAGGTACCGGTGACGCCGGTGGTCGTCCTGGTCGGTCCCCCCGGATCCGGCAAGAGCACAGTCGGTGCGCTGCTGGCCGAGCGGCTCGGAGTGCCACTGAGGGACACAGACGAGGACGTCGAGACCGGAACCGGCAGGAGCGTCGCGGACATCTTCGTCGACGAAGGCGAGCAGCGGTTCAGGGAGCTCGAGGCCGAGTCGGTCACGGCGGCGCTCGCCGAGCACGACGGAGTCGTGAGCCTCGGTGGGGGAGCAGTGCTGGCCGCGTCGACGAGGAGGCTCCTGGCGGGCCATCGCGTGGTCTTCCTCGACGTCGGCCTGGCGGAGGCGGCCGCCAGAGTCGGCCTCGGCTCGGCCCGGCCCCTGCTGCTGGGCAACGTACGCGCCCAGCTCAAGGCCCTGCTCGACGAGCGACGGCCGCTGTACAGCGAGGTGGCCGATGTCGTGATCGACACCAACCGGCTGGCTCCCGAGGAGGTCGCCGACCGGGTGATAGCGGAGCTGGACCGATGACGGGGACGACACGGATCGCTGTCGACACGGGGAAGCCCTACCCGGTCGTGGTCGGCGACGGGCTGCTCGGCGAGCTGCCCGGCCTGCTCGGCGCCGGCGTGCGGCAGGTGGCGGTGATCTATTCACGCCGTCTCACCGGTGGTGCGCAGGCGCTGCGGGCGACGTTGCAGCAGCAGGGCTGGCGGGCCATCGGGATCGAGGTCCCGGACGCCGAGGAGGCGAAGTCCGCCCGGGTCGCCGAGCACTGCTGGAACGTCCTCGGCGACGCCGGTCTCACCCGCTCCGATGCGGTGGTCAGTCTGGGTGGCGGCTCCACGACGGACCTGGCCGGCTTCGTCGCTGCCACCTGGCTGCGCGGGGTCGCCGTCGTGCACGTTCCGACCACGCTGCTGGCGATGGTCGACGCTGCCGTGGGAGGCAAGACGGGCATCAACACTGACGCCGGGAAGAATCTGGTCGGTGCGTTCCACGAACCCGCAGGCGTGCTGTGTGACGTGTCGACGCTCTCGACGCTGCCGGCGGCGGAGGTGGCCAGCGGGCTCGCTGAGGTCATCAAGTGTGGCTTCGTCGCCGACCCGGTGATCCTGGACCTGGTCGAGGACGATCCTGCTGCCGCGGCGGCGGTTGACGGCCCGGTACTGCGAGAGCTGATCGAGCGGGCGATCAGGGTGAAGGCCGCGGTGGTGGCGGTCGACCTCACCGAGAGGCTCGCCACGCCGGACTCGATCGGCCGGGAGGTGCTCAACTACGGCCACACGATGGGGCACGCGATCGAGCGCGCCGAAGGCTACCGGCGCAGACACGGCGAGGCGGTGGCGATCGGCATGGTGTATGTCGCCGAGCTGGCGCGGCTGGCCGGGCGGCTCGACACCCGGACCGCCGAACGGCACCGAGCGGTCCTGGGCTCGGTCGGACTGCCCACGACGTACCAGGGCGAGACCTGGCAGGAGCTGTTCGACGCGATGCGGGTGGACAAGAAGTCGCGTGGTGACCGGCTGCGTTTCGTGGTTCTGGACGGCCTGGCCAGTCCCGGAATCCTGGAGGGTCCCGATCCGGACCTGCTCATCCGGGCTCACCGGGCCATCGCCGGATGAGCGGCGATCGTGGGCCGGCGATGCGGATAGGCTCCGCTGCATGCGTGTGCTCGTCCTCAACGGCCCCAACCTCGGCCGGCTCGGCGCCAGGGAACCCGAGGTCTACGGGTCGATGTCACACGACGCCCTGGCCCGGGCCTGCGTCGACGCCGGCTCCGATCTGGGGCTCGAGGTCGAGGTGCGCCAGAGCGACGACGAGCGCGAACTGGTGCAATGGCTGCACGAGGCGGCCGACGACTCGACACCTGTGGTGCTCAACGCGGCGGCGTTCACGCACTACTCGTACTCGCTGCGCGACGCGTGCGCGCAGCTGACGGGACCACTGGTCGAGGTCCACCTGTCCAACCCCGCAGCGCGTGAGGAGTTCCGGCACACCAGCGTCATCGGCGAGGTCGCGACCGGGACCATCGCCGGGTTCGGTGCGTCGTCCTATCTGCTCGCGCTGCGCGTCATCGCCGGTCAGCCGTGAGCACCGGGGCCAACCAGCGACAGCGGCGGGACGCGCTTCGCGGCATCCTCGGCGAGCGGGGCATGGCGGCCGTGCTGATCAGCACGCTGGTCAACGTGCGGTACCTGACGGGGTTCACCGGCTCGAACGCGGCACTGCTCGTCTGCGCCGACGGCCGCGATGTCTTCGCCACCGACGGCCGTTACACCGAACAGGCGGCCACCCAGCTGCCCGACGTCGAACGGATCACGACCCGGTGTCTCATCGACGACCTGCTCACCCTGGTCGCCGAGCGGTCGCTGCCCGACCTCGCCCTGGAGACCCACCGACTGTCCGCTGACGACCGCGACCGGGCCGCCTCGTCCTTTCCCGGCCGGACCAGGCGGCTGGGTGAGGCGGTCGAGGCTCTGCGGGTGATCAAGGACGAGACCGAGATCGCTGCGCTCCGGTCGGCCTGTCGCATCTCGGTGGAGGCCCTGGAGCAGCTGCTGGAGGGACCGTTCGTCGGGCGCACCGAGCTTGACGTGGCCCGCGACCTCGAGTGGCGGATGTACGCGCTCGGCGCCGAGGCCATCGGGTTCGACACGATCGTCGCCTCCGGGCCGCACTCGGCGATCCCGCACCACGAGCCAACGGAGCGCCAGCTGCGTCCCGGCGACCTGCTCAAGATCGACTTCGGCGCCCGGTTCGCGGGCTACCACGCCGACTGCACCCGCACGATGGTCGTTCACGAGCCCCCGGCCGCCTGGCAGCGAGAGATCTACGACCTGGTCGCCGAGGCGCAGGCCGCCGGCCGGCACGCGCTGGTGCCCGGTGCTGCGCAGTCATCGGTGGACCAGGCGGCGCGGCAGGTGATCCAGGGCGCCGGGCACGGCGAGCGCTTCAGCCACGGGGTCGGACATGGGGTGGGTCTGGAGATCCACGAGGACCCGTACCTGGCGGCCCAGTCGACGGGTAAACTCGTGGATCGCACTCCTGTCACGGTCGAGCCCGGTGTCTACCTGCCCGGCCGGGGCGGTGTCCGGATCGAGGACACGCTAGTGGTCCGGCCGGATGCGACGGAGCTGCTCACCACCACGACCAGAGAGCTTCTCGTCGTGGGCTGACCGCCCGCCGGGACGACGTAGGAAGAGACGGATCACGAGCAATGGCCACGACCAACGACCTGAAGAACGGCACAGTGCTCAACCTCGACGGCCAGCTCTGGTCCGTCGTGTGGTTCCAGCACCACAAGCCGGGCAAGGGTGGCGCCGTGGTGCGCACCAAGCTGAAGAACGTCCTGTCGGGCAAGATCGTCGACAAGACGTTCAACGCCGATGTGCGGGTCGAGACGGCGAACGTCGACAAGCGTTCGATGACCTACCTCTACAACGACGGCTCGTCCTACGTCTTCATGGACTCCCAGACCTACGAGCAGATGCATGTGCCGGACGAGACGGTGGGCGAGGCATCGCACTTTCTGCTCGAGAACCAGGAGGCGACGGTCGCCGTCCACGACGGCCTGCCGCTGTACATCGAGCTGCCTGCCTCTGTCGAGCTCGCAGTCGAGTACACCGAGCCTGGCCTGCAGGGGGATCGGTCGACCGGCGGCACCAAGCCGGCCAGGCTCGAGACCGGGCACGAGATAGCCGTTCCGCTGTTCATCACCACAGGGGAGCGCGTCAAGGTCGACACCCGGGACGGCAGCTATCTCAGCCGCGTTTCGGGCTGATGGGCGCGCGGAGCAAGGCGCGGAAGCGCGCACTCGACATCCTGTTCGAGAGCGAGCTCCGGTCTCTCTCCGTAGGCGGCACCCTCGGGGACCGGCAGACAGACCCGGAGCGTCCGCTGAACCCCTACACGGTGGCTCTCGTCGAAGGCGTCGAGGAGCACCATGAGCGCCTCGACTCGCTGCTGGCGACGTACTCCCGGGAGTGGACGCTGGACCGAATGCCGGTCGTCGATC
The DNA here is from genome assembly GCA_046732575.1 of Actinomycetota bacterium. Taxonomy (GTDB): domain Bacteria; phylum Actinomycetota; class Actinomycetes; order Propionibacteriales; family Nocardioidaceae; genus JBKPNJ01. The sequence goes on along the minus strand of JBKPNJ010000127.1, from coordinate 468 downwards.
GCAACATCCTGCGGATCGGTGCGTTCGAGCTGCTCTACGTCGAGGACATCCCCGACGCGGTGGCGGTCAGCGAGGCGGTGAGGCTCGCCCGGGAGCTGTCCACGGCGGAGTCGCCGGGCTTCGTCAACGGGCTGCTGGCGCGCATCCTCGAGCTCAAGCCGACCCTGGCCGGCTGACCAGGGCCGCTGACACCGCCCAGTCCGCCCCGCGCGGGCGGAACCTGACGATCCGGCGATGCCGCGGCCGAACGCGACCACCGTGACGCCGCTCAGCCGCTGGCCGGCGTCACGGGTCGGGCATGGTGCGATCGCGCCCAGCCACTGTCTCGGAGGCTCGGTCAGCAGGCTGGGGTGTCCACTGCCACTGTCGTCACCCGGACGTTCTCGGCCGCCCGGCGTCGCAGGCCCGCCTCGAGCCCGCCGGCTTCCGCATTGATGTCCACCAGCGAGGCGGCGGATCTGACCGCTG
>JBKPNJ010000126.1:0-7910 GCA_046732575.1 Actinomycetota bacterium | reverse complement strand
ATCACCGCCCACATCGTGCATGCACTCGAGGGCCGCGTCGAGCTCGACAGCGATGTCGGCGTCGGGTCGACATTCACCATTCTGCTGCCCCGTGCGGATGCAGTGACGGTGTCCGTGCCATGACCCAGCGACGCATTCTCGTTGTGGATGACGACGACGACATCCGGTTCCTGGTCGCCCTCAGCCTGACGCAGATCGGCGGCCATGAGGTGAGGAGCTGCAGCTCAGGTTCGGACGCCCTGGAGGTGGCCATTGAGTGGTTGCCCGATGCGGTTCTCATGGACGTCCGGATGCCGGTCATGGACGGGCCGACCACGGCGATGCGGCTCGCTGGCCAAGCGGAGACGTCCGCCATCCCAGTCGTTCTGATGACCGCCAGCGTGCGGCAGGAGCAACGATCCAGCCTGGCCGGCCTCGGCGTCGCCGGAGTGCTCGCAAAGCCCTTCAACCCGATCACGCTCTCGGATGAGCTCGCGGCCATGCTGGCGTGGACATGACGACGGCGGTCGTGCGCGGGCGAGTGCTCGTTGCCGACGATGACGAGTCGATGCGCCTACTGGTGGTCGGTGCGCTACAAGAGGCCGGTCATCGAACGCTCGAGGCCGAGAACGGCCTCGATGCGTTGCAGCTGATCAACCAGGGCGGCGTCGACGCGCTCATCACCGATATCTCCATGCCGTCCCTTGACGGTCTCGGGCTGCTCCGTCGACTGCGCGCGCAGCCGGCGACGGTAAGCCTGCCGGTGATCCTGATGACGTCGAGGACCGCTCCGAACGATGTCATCGCCGGATTGCAAGCAGGGGCGGACGACTACGTCAGTAAGCCCGTCGAGGTGACCGAACTCGTTGCCCGGCTCGATGCCCGGCTGTCGCGGCCTCCGGCACCTGCTCTCGATCTGACCCCTGCCCGCAATGTGGGAGTCGTGACATCTGCGCGGTTCCACACCGAGCTCGAGCGTGAGGCAGTGCGTGCCCAGCGGTCCGGCCGACATGGTTGCGTCGCGTTGATCGAGGCCGCAGAGGGGCCGACGATCGCGGATCGGCTGGGGCGACATGCCGAGACCGACGTTCTCCGCCAGCTGGCGACTCTGCTGAGCGGCGTGCTGGATCCGCTGGATCTCGTCGGCCTCGTCAACAGCACAAGCACCGGACACCCGCTCCTGTCGGTGCTGATGCCAGAGTGCGATCCTGTTCAGGCCCGGTCGAGGCTGGCGCGGGCGATGGCACTGATGGCCGAACGGACGCTCGACGTTGAGGGCGAATCGGTCAGGGTCACCCCGGTGACGGGGTGGGTGGACACCAGCCAGGTCGGAGACGTCGGCTACCCGGGCGGGCGGCTCATCGCCAGGTGCGAAGCGGCGTTGGCCTCGGCTCACACGCGGCTGGATCTGGTTCCGGTGCAGTGGGTCGTCGGCATGGAGTCCGCTGACTCCGCATCGTCGCGATCGCGGGTTCTGCTCACCGCCGCCCAGGTCACCGGCTCGTTCGTCGTGGGCATGGTCATCCCGTTCTTCATCTACCTGGGTCTCTACCGTGTCGGCATCGATGTGAGCTGGCCGATGTACCTGGTGGTGCTCGGCAGCCTTCTGGTGATGGCGACGGTGGTGTGGCGAGAGTGCTTCTTCGCACTCGACCCGCGGCGGCCGCCCGACGAGCCGGCAACGGCTTATCCCCCAGCCACCGCGCTGATCTGTGCCTACCTGCCCAACGAGTCAGCAACCATCGTGGAGACTGTCCGCCAGTTCCTTGCCACGGACTACCAGGGCGGCCTCCAGGTGATCCTGGCGTACAACACACCGGTGCCCATGCCAGTGGAGCAGGTCCTGAATGGGATAGCCCGCGCTGACTCCAGATTCCTCCCGTTCCGAGTCGAGCACTCGACCTCGAAAGCGCAGAACGTCAATGCAGCGCTTGCCCTGGCCAGTGGAGAGTTCATCGGCATGTTCGACGCGGATCACCATGCGGATGACGGTTCGTTCGAGAGGGCGTGGCGGTGGTTGAGCTCCGGCGTCGACGTGGTCCAGGGGCACTGTGTGGTGCGTAATGGGAGCGCCTCGATGGTCGCGCGGATGGTTGCTGTGGAGTTCGAAACGATCTACGCCGTCGCCCATCCCGGACGTGCGGAGGCGCACGACTTCGGCATCTTCGGTGGCTCCAACGGCTACTGGGCAACGAACGCCCTGCGTGAGACCAGGATGCAGGCAAGCATGCTCACCGAAGACATCGACTCGGGCATACGTGCACTGTTCGACGGTCGTCGGCTCGTCAACGACCCAGGACTGTTGAGCTATGAGCTCGCCCCGACCTCGGTGTCGGCGTTGTGGAGACAGCGTCTGCGCTGGTCCCAAGGATGGTTCCAGGTCTCGCGCAGGCACCTGCGAGACGGACTGCGCAGCCCCAAACTGTCGCGTCGGCAGAAGCTCGGTCTGCTCATGCTGCTCGGCTGGCGAGAGATCTATCCATGGCTGTCACTTCAGATGTTTCCTGTCATCGCCTTGATGGCCTACAAGGCGGGGGGACTGACCCAGTTGAACTGGGCCGTGACCCTCTTCATCGCCACGACCCTGTTCACCGCCTCAGCGGGACCGGTACAGGCACTGTTCGCATATCGGCTCGCAGCCCCCCTGCTGAGGCCCGAACGTCGCTGGTTCGGCTTGTACATGCTCTTCAGCACACTTGCCTACACCGAGTTCAAGAACGTCGTGGCCCGGCTCGCGCAACTCAAGGAGCTCACGGGCGAACGCCACTGGGTGGTGACCCCGCGCACTGCGGATGAACGCGTTCTGGCGGAGGACGCCGCATGAGTGAGGACCTCATCGAGCGGCTCTGGCCACGGGCCAGGGTCTCCATCGAGAGGAAGGTCGTTCTGCTGCGGAGATGGCAGGAGCTGGAGGTCGACGACGCCATGGCAGCAGAGGTGACCCATCAGCTCGCCGGCACCCTTGGCTCCTATCGGCGGCCGGTCGCCGCTGCAGCTGCGCAGGATCTGCACCTGCTGCTGACAGCCGAGCATCCCGATCCTCGCAGTGATGTCGTCGGCAGCCTCATAGATGTGATCGAACGGACCGTGAACCAGTCGGCACACGCGTGACGACGGCGCGCGCACTGACCCCTCCCGACGCGCCGCAGCGGGCCGTCGGGAGGTTCGCCGCACTCGAGGGCTACCGGGGACTAGCCGCCTTGTTCGTCGTTGTCTTCCACGTGTACCAGTTCGACCGAGTGGGATTCCCATCCACCAGGTATCCGTATGCCGGCACACCGGTAGACGTCCTGGTCCGAAACCTTGACTCGATGGTCGACCTGTTCCTCGTTCTGTCTGCGTTCCTGCTGGGACTGCCGTTTGCTCGTGCCATTCTCGGGGAGGGCTCGGAGCAGACCGGTCGTGGATTCCTGTTGCGTCGGGCGGCCCGAATCGTCCCGGTCTACTGGGTAGCGATCACCGTCGTCTGGGCCTGGCGAAACCCGAGTCCACCTGGGGACTGGCGCGACCTTCTCGAGCACCTGACGTTCACGTCAACGTTCGACAACGCGCGGTTCTTCTACACGATCGGGCCAGCCTGGTCACTCGCTGTCGAGGTGCAGTTCTACCTTCTTCTGGCCATCCTCGCGGTGGGTGCACAGGTGCTGAGCCGACGGCTGGGAAGTCGCCGGAGCCGTGCGACCCTGCTGATCGTCGGGGTGGCGGTCATAGCGACGGTCTCGGTGGGGTTCAAGGTCTACTTCTCGATCTACGATCCTCAACCAGCGACGAACTGGGCGGTCTGGTTCAGTCTGCCGGCCAAATTGGATGTCTTCGCCTGCGGCCTGGCGCTGGCGTGCCTGCATGCGATCCGCGGTCCCTTTCTGCCGGCGTCCGGGCGGTGGATGCTCCGGGTCGGTGCGGGCGCCGTGTTGGCCGCGGCGTTCGCGATGCGGCAGCCCGACGCAGCCGACACCTGGTTCCACGGTGTGTGCGCGGTGGGCTTCACCCTTCTCTTGGCCTCCACAGTGCTCGGTGGGGAGGACAGGTGGTCGGCGCAACTTGGCTGGAGTCCGCTGAGCTTCCTCGGACTCGTGAGCTACAGCCTGTATCTCTGGCACGAACCGGTGATGGTCTGGCTGCACGAGCTTGGCGCCATTCCCGACCCTGCGGCGGCGGCATTCCCGTGGACGGCGGTTGTGACGGTCGGGGTCTCCGTTGCCGTTGCGGCAGCGTCGTTCTACCTGCTGGAAAGGCCGACCATGTTGATCAGCAAGGCGTTCGACCGTAGCGGCCGAGCCGTGGACTACTACCGGGAGACCAGCGCAAGACGGCGGTAGTGGCTCGGTCTGACAGACGCGAACGCGCCGGCCGCGCCTCAGTCGGCCTCCGCGAGCTTGCGCAGGTCGTCGATCTGGACCCGGTTTCGCGCCCGGAAGCCCACCGCGGTCAGCGCCGAGTGCAGCCAGGCGGCCGGACCCCGCAACGGATGCTCGGCCAGCGTCACCCGGCTCCCGTCGGCGTCAGGCTCGATGGAGAGGGCCACCCGTGCGGTGCCTGCCGGCCAGGCATGCACCTCGAGCTCGAGCTTCCGCTCGACCTCACACGCGCGGACGGTGGTGCGGTCCTTGTGCACCAGCGGCCCTATGCCGGCGGTGAAGTGTATGGAGGTGCCGACGGCCGGCCATCCCGCTTCGACATCGCGGATGTGCTTGGTGCCTTTCACCCACTCCGCGTACCTGTACCCGTCGGCGAGCACCTCCCAGATCCGCGCCGGGGTCGCGGCGAAGTGTTCGGTGACGTCGGTCTGGCTCATGTCAGTTGCTCCTGCGCCGTCGGCTGACCCGGTGATGGGAGATTGCTGCCCGCGCCGCGGTCCGGCCCGGCGCGCCATGCACGCCACCCCCGGGGTGGGCGGATGCGCTGGCGAGGTACAGCTTCCTCACCGGCGTCTCGGCACGACCGAGGCCGGGGATGGGCCGGAAGATCAGCTGCTGGTGCACGGCTGCGGTGCCGCCGTTGACAGAGCCGCCGATGAGGTTCTCGTTGCGGGACTCGAGCTCGCGGGGGCCGAGTACTCGCCGCGCGATGACGCGATCGCCGAAACCCGGGGCGTACTTCTCGATCCGCGACTGCATCCGGTCCGCGAACCTGTCGGTCTCAGCGCGGTCCCACGTCCCGGTGAGCCCGTCGTCGCCTGCGTCGGCGTGAACCTCCTGTGGCACGTGCGTGTACGCCCATAGCGACTCGGTTCCGGCCGGCGACCTGGTCGGGTCGGCGGTAGTCATCTGGCCCACCAGCAGGAACGGCTCGGCCGGGATCCGGTGTGAGCTGAGCTGCCCGGCGAAGGTGAGCAGCGCATCGACGCTGTCCGCAATATGCAGAGACCCGGGCATCTTGGCGGGCCGCCCGTCCCAGGGCACCGGTCCGCTGAGAGCCCAGTCCACTTTGATCGTTGCGGGGTCCAGCTCGAAGCGTCGCATGTTGGCGCGGACCCGGGAGGGCAAGTCGTCCCAGGAGACCAGCCGGCCGTAGAGGTTGGGCGCGGTCACGTCGGCACAGATCGCCTTGGCGGCGAGGATCCGCTCTCCTCCGGCGACGTCGACCCCGACGGCACGCCCGTCGTGAACGACGATGCGCTCCACGCGGGCATCGGTCACGATCTCGCCGCCCCTCGACCGCAGCCGCGCCGCCATGGCCTCGGTCAGCCGGCCCGCTCCGCCCTCGGGTACGGGGAAGCCGACCTCCTGGGCGAGCATGCACATGATCCAGCCGAACAGGCCTGACCCGGGGCCGTCGAGCGGGAAGTCCGCGTGCAGGGCGTTGCAGTTCAGCAGCAGCTGAGGGCCCTCTCCGGTGAACCGCTCGATGCCCAGCCGATGGGCGGAGATCACCAGCATCCGGGCCACCTCGAGCAGGCCGGCGCTCGGTGCCTTCACCGCGGCGAGCGCGCCATGTTTGACCGGGGGGAAGGGGCTGAGAAGTGCGCCCATCAGGTCCGGGCCGACCCGCCTCCACATCGCGTACATGTCCAGCCAGGCCTGCCCGTCGCCGGCGTGGAGCCGGTCGAGACCGGCAGCGGTCTCCTCCGGCTCGCGATGGATGACCGCCCATCTGCCCTCAGGGAGCACGTGCCCCTCCACGGCGTCGGTGTGCACCCATCGCAGGCCGTGCTCCTCCAGGTGCAGCGCCTCGATCGCCGGGGATGCGGCGCCGAACGGATAGAACGCACTGAACGTGTCGTGCACGAACCCCTCGGCGACCTCGGCGTCGGAGCGGACGGCCCCGCCGATGGTCGACTGCGCCTCGAGAACGGTCACCGACCACCCATGGTCGGCGAGCATGTTGGCGGCGACCAGCCCGTTGGGTCCGGAGCCGATGACGACGACATCGGTCACCCGCGGATCTCCTCATGACAGCAACGGCAGGGGCCAGCGGCATGACTTCCGGCGTCAGGCATCGGGCCATCCTCGCAGCCATGGCAGGATGCCGCACATGGGTGCTGCCGTGGAGATCGCCGGTGCGTCCCACCTCCACTCGGGCAAGGTGCGCGACATCTACGACCTCGGCGGGGGTCGGCTGCTGATGGTCGCCACCGACCGGATCTCGGCATTCGACCACGTGCTGGCCACCCCGATCCCGGACAAGGGCAAGATCCTCACGAAGATGTCCACGTGGTGGTTCGGCAGGCTGGCCGACGTCGTGCCCAACCACCTGATCTCGACCGACGTGCCGGTCGAGGTCGAGGAGCGGGCGGTGATCTGTGAGCAGCTGCAGATGTTCACGATCGAATGCGTGGCGCGAGGATACCTGGCCGGATCGGCCGTGCGGGACTACCACGAGACCGGCCGGGTGTGCGGGATCGAGCTGCCGCCGCACCTGGAGAACGGCTCACGACTGCCTGAGCCGATCTTCACGCCGGCGACCAAGGCGGCGATCGGCGAGCACGACGAGAACATCCCCTACCGGGCCGTCGTCGACATGGTCGGTGAGGACATCGCAGCCAAGCTGCGGGCGCTCACGCTCGAGGTGTACGCGCGGGCAGAAGGCGTCGCGCGAGAGCGAGGCATCATCGTCGCCGACACGAAGCTGGAGTTCGGCACTCGAGCCGACGGGACGATCGTGCTCGCGGACGAGGTGCTGACACCTGACTCGTCGAGGTTCTGGCCGGTCGACGAGTGGCAGCCCGGCCGCGAGCAGCCGTCTTTCGACAAGCAGTTCGTCCGTACCTGGCTGACCTCGGACGCCCGATGGGATCCGGCCTCCGGTGCCGCGCCGCCGGTGCTTCCACCCGACATCGTGCAGATGACCCGTGACCGGTACGTCGAGGCATACCACCGGCTGACCGGAGACAGCGCACAGAGTAGCCCGGAGGCGTGACGTGCTGAACCTGTCGATGATGCTGGAGGACAGCGCTCGCAACGTGCCCGATCGTGATGCTCTCGTCTCGGGGGAGCGACGCATCGACTACATGAGTGTGAACGCCGCGGCCTGTCAGGTCGCCAACCTGCTGGTGTCGATAGGGATCCAGCCGGGCGACCATGTGGCGCTGACGTGTCCCAACCTGCCGTACTTCCCGATCATCTACTACGGGATCCTGAAGACCGGCGCCGTCGTGGTGCCGCTCAACGTACTGCTGAAGGCCGGGGAGGTCGCCTACCATCTCGCCGACGCCGACGCCAAGGCGTACTTCTGCTTCGAAGGCACCTCCGAGCTGCCGATGGGTGCCGAGGGGTGGGCAGGCTTCAGTCAGACGCCGGGCTGCGAGAGCTTCTTCCTCATCACCGCCGACCCGGCCGCCAGGTCACCGATCAACGGCGCCTCGACGTTCGGCGCCGAGGTGGCGGGTCAGCCGACGACCTTCTCCACCCGGCTCACCGACCCGACCGACACCGCGGTGATCCTCTACACCAGCGGCACCACCGGCCGGCCCAAGGGGGCCGAGCTCACCC
>JBKPNJ010000125.1:0-7020 GCA_046732575.1 Actinomycetota bacterium | reverse complement strand
CGGTACGGACGCTCCCAGATGCCGATGCTCGATCTCGTCCAGGAAGGCAACACCGGGCTCATCCGAGCGGTAGAGAAGTTCGACTACGCCAAGGGTTACAAGTTCTCCACCTACGCCACATGGTGGGTGCGCCAGGCGATCACCCGCGGCATCGCGCAGCAGGCTCGGGTAGTGCGTCTGCCGGTGCACGTCGTGGAGGAGCTCAACCAGGTGAGCGCGGCCCGTCGGGCGCTGGAGCGACAGCTCGGCAACGACCCCGAACCGCAGCAGATCGCTGCGGAGCTGGGCATGGATATCGACCGGGTCATCGACCTGATGCGGTGGGGGCGTGATCACGTGAGCCTCGACTCGCCCGTCGACGACGAGGGCGACACCTCGCTGGGCGACCTGGTGGCCAAGGAGACGACCCCTGGCCCGGACGCACAGTTCCTCGTGGCGGAGTCCAGGCACCGGCTCGACGGGCTCGTCGAGCTGCTCGACGACCGAGCGGCGGACGTGATCAGGTCTCGCTACGGGCTCGTCGACGGGCGGCAGCAGAAGCTGGCCGACATCGGTGCCCGGCACGGCATCTCCGCCGAGCGGGTGCGCCAGATCGAGCGCGAGGCGCTGGCCAGCCTGCGGGGCCTCGTGGACCCCGACCTAGCCGCGTGACCGTTCCACCAGCACGTCCCACAGCTGCGCGACCCGATGGTCGAGCTGGTCCAGGCCGCCGGTGTTGTCGACGACGAGGTCGGCGACCCGGAGCCGGGCCGAGCGGCTGGCCTGAGACCTGATTCGTTCCCTGGCCTGCTCGGGTGTCATCCCCCGGGCGGCGACGACGCGCCGCACCTGCACCTCCTCGGGAACGTCGATGACGACGACGACGTCGAACGCATCAGACTGCCCGGTCTCGACCAGCAGCGGGATGTCGTGCACCACGATCGCATCCGCGGGTGCGAGTGCCTCCAGCGCAGCGGCGCGCGCGCGTACCCGCGGATGGATGATCGCCTCGAGGTCCCGGCGACGGCGGTCGTCGGCGAAGACCTCGGCGGCCAGCGCTGCCCGGTCCACGGACCCGTCGTCCGCCAGCACGTGCACGCCGAACCGCTCGACGACGGCTTGCAACCCGTCGGTACCGGGCGCGATCACTTCGCGCGCCAGCAGATCGGCGTCGATGATCACGGCACCTCGGCGAGCGAGCCGCGTCGTGACCTCGGATTTGCCCGAGCCGATCCCTCCGGTCAGGCCGACGCGCAACACGCCGACGTCCGCGATGCCGTCGTCTAGCCCTGGCCGGTGAGCTTCTCCCGCAGCGCCTGGAGTGCCTCGTCCGAGGCAAGCGCGCCCTCACCCGGCTGCGGGGCCGGGGCCGAGGGGGGCGCCGGTGCCGGAGTGGACTCAGGAGCCGCTGTGGCGTCGGCGGAGTCCGAGGAGTACGAGGACACCGCGCCGGCCTCGAGTTCGGCCTTCTGGGCCTCCTCGATCTGTCGCTTGTGGGCCTCCCAACGGGTGTGCGCCTCGGCGTACTGACGCTCCCACGCCGCACGCTGCTCCTCGAAGCCCTCGCGCCACTCGCCGGTCTCGGGGTCGAACCCCTCGGGATAGATGTAGTTGCCCTGGTCGTCGTAGGCGGCGGTCATCCCGTAGAGCGTCGGGTCGAAGGTGTCGTCGGCCACCGTCACCGTCGACTCGTTCGCCTGCTTCAGCGACAGCGAGATGCGGCGGCGCTCCAGATCGATGTCGATGATCTTGACCATGACGTCGTCGTTGACCTGCACGACCTGCTCGGGAATCTCGACGTGCCGCTCGGCCAGCTCAGAGATGTGGACGAGTCCCTCGATCCCCTCGTCGACGCGCACGAACGAACCGAACGGCACCAGCTTGGTTACCTTGCCGGGCACGATCTGGCCGATCTGATGCGTACGCGCGAACTGCTGCCACGGGTCCTCCTGCGTGGCCTTGAGCGACAGCGACACGCGCTCCCGGTCCAGGTCGACGTCGAGCACCTCGACGGTGACCTCGTTGCCGACCTCGACCACCTCACTGGGATGGTCGATGTGCTTCCAGGAAAGCTCCGATACGTGGACCAGGCCATCGACGCCACCGAGGTCGACGAACGCGCCGAAGTTGACGATCGAGGACACGACCCCCTTGCGGATCTGGCCCTTCTGCAGCTGCGTCAGGAAGTTCTGGCGCACCTCGGACTGGGTCTGCTCCAGCCAGGCTCGGCGGGAGAGGACGACGTTGTTGCGGTTCTTGTCCAGCTCGATGATCTTGGCCTCGAGCTCCTTGCCGACGTACGGCTGGAGGTCTCGGACGCGTCGCATCTCGACCAGCGACGCCGGAAGGAACCCGCGCAGCCCGATGTCGAGGATCAGGCCTCCCTTGACGACCTCGATCACCGACCCGGTGACGACGCCGTCCTCCTCCTTCACCTGCTCGATGTTGCCCCAGGCGCGCTCGTACTGGGCGCGCTTCTTGGACAGGATCAGCCGCCCTTCCTTGTCCTCCTTCTGCAGGACCAGGGCTTCCACCTTGTCGCCGACGGCCACAACCTCGTGTGGGTCGACGTCGTGCTTGATGGACAGCTCGCGGGACGGGATGACGCCTTCTGTCTTGTAGCCGATGTCGAGCAGGACCTCGTCGCGATCGACCTTGACGATGGTGCCGTCGACGATGTCACCGTCGTTGAAGTACTTGATGGTCTCGTCTATCGCGGCGAGGAACTCCTCAGCGGAACCTATGTCGTTGACCGCGACCTGCGGGGTTCCCTTGGCGGGAGGCGCCTCGATACTGCTCGTCATGTGAAGAAGTGCTCCGATGGGTGGACGAAAGTCGTGCGGATGCGCGACGAGTCCGTTCGCGGTTTGCCGAGAGACCCGAGCCGGCGAGATCGCGCCGGCCTGGTCGACAGATTGCGAGCACGAGCCTGCTCGGTCTGAGGTTGTGCAAACTCGTTGCGCACAGATCAGGATACGGGCGCGGCGAGGGGTGGGTCAACGCGGGGCGTACGGGGCTGCCGGTAGCGTCGGCGCGTGAGCGACCCGCTGCCGCCACCGCACACCACCTGCCACCGCGCTGTGACCGAGGCCGAGACGCTCGCCGCGAACCGCGGGGACTGGGATCGTACGGCCGACGACTACCAGGCCGAGCACGGGATGTTCCTCGAGGATGTCGGGTTCCTCTGGTGTCCGGAGGGCCTGCGGGAGGCGGACGTGCGACTGCTCGGCGAGACCTGCGGCCGGCGCGTGCTCGAGGTGGGTTGTGGAGCTGCGCAGAGCGCGCGTTGGCTGCGCAGCCGGGGGGCGGCGGCGATCGGGTTGGACCTGTCGATCCGGCAGCTGCAGCACAGCAGGCGGATCGACGCGGCGACCGGGATTCCGGTCCCGGTCGTCTGCGCCACGGCGACGCGGCTGCCCTTCGCCGACCGCACCTTCGACGACGCCTGCTCGTCCTTCGGCGCACTGCCGTTCATCGAGGACGTGGGCGCGGTGATGCGCGAGCTGGCCCGGGTCCTGAGACCCGGCGCGCGCTGGGTGTTCTCCGTCAGCCATCCCAGTCGCTGGTCGCTCCCGGATGACCCAGCCGAGGCAGGTCTGACCATCAGCCGGTCGTACTTCGACCGCAGGCCATACGTCGAGCAGGACGAGGACGGCACTCCGACGTACGTCGAGCATCACCACACGCTCGGCGACTGGGTGCACGCACTGGTCTCGTCCGGATTCGTGCTCGTCGAGCTGATCGAGCCGACCTGGCCCCCGGGGCTCGGCCGCACCTGGGCGGGATGGGGACCGGTGCGCGGCGCCTTGATCCCCGGCACGGCGATCTTCTGCTCGCGACTTCCCTGACGCTCCCGGGCCAACGCCTCGATGCCACCACCGCCGCGTCGGATTGCGGCGGATAACCGTCGGATCGCGGCGGATAGGGGTCCGTCCGGTGCGGCGGGCTGCGGGTCAGTGCGCAGCTTCGTGCCAGCTGTTGCCGTGACCGATCGACACGTCGAGCGGGACCGTCAGGTCGGCCGCGGCGGCCATCTCGGTGCGCACGAGCTTCTCTACGGCGTCTCGCTCATCCGCAGCCACCTCGAGCACCAGCTCGTCGTGTACCTGCAGCAGCATCCGTGAGGCCAGTCCTGCCTCGGCCAGCGCGGTGTCCACCTTGAGCATCGCGACCTTGATGATGTCGGCGGCCGATCCCTGGATGGGGGCGTTCAGTGCCATCCGCTCGGCCATCTCGCGCCGCTGCCGGTTGTCCGACGTGAGATCGGGCAGGTAGCGACGGCGGCCGAGGATCGTCTCGGTGTAGCCGCTGCGCCGGGCCTGGTCGACCACGCCCTGCAGGTAGGTGCGCACGCCGCCGAACCGCTCGAAATACTCATCCATCAGGCCACTGGCCTCCGATGGCGAGATGCCCAGCTGCTGGGCCAGGCCATAGGCAGACAGACCGTAGGCCAGCCCGTAGTTCATCGCCTTGATCTTGGCGCGCTGCTCAGCGGAGACCTGGAAGGCCGGCACACCGAACACCCGGGCCGCGGTAGCGGCATGGAAGTCCTCACCGGACCGGAACGCCTCGATCAACAGCTCGTCACGGGAGAGGTCAGCCATGATCCGCATCTCGATCTGGCTGTAGTCGGCTGTCAGCAGCGACTCATAGCCCGGCCCCACCACGAAGGCCTCGCGGATCCGCCGACCCTCCTCGGTGCGGATCGGGATGTTCTGAAGGTTGGGGTCGGTCGAGGACAGACGTCCGGTCGCCGCGATCATCTGGTTGAACGTGGTGTGGATGCGCCCGTCGTCCGCCACCGACTTGAGGAGACCCTCCACGGTCTGCCGCAGCCGGCTGGCGTCGCGATGCCGCAGCAGGTGCTGCAGGAACGGGTGCTCGGTCTTGTCGAAAAGTTGCTGCAGGGCGTCTGCATCGGTCGTGTAGCCCGTCTTGGTCCGTTTGGTCTTCGGCATGTCCAGCTCGTCGAACAGGACCACCTGCAGCTGCTTCGGTGAACCCAGGTTGATCTCCTTGCCGATGACCGCGTAGGACTCCTCGGCGGCGTCCTTGACGATGTCGGCGAAGTGCGACTCCAGCGACTCCAGATGGGCGACGTCGACGGCGACACCGGCGCGTTCGATGTCGGCGAGGACCGCGACCAGGGGCAGCTCGACACTCCTGAGCAGCGCGGCACCGCCACGCTGCTCGAGCTCGACGTCGAGGGTGTCAGCGAGGTCGACCACCGCCCGGGCCTTGATCATCGCCGCGTCGGCGCTGGCGACATCCTCCGCGCCGTCGAACGAGAGCTGCCCGGTCTCCACCTCGTCGTTGCGCAGCTCACGCTTGAGGTAGCGCAGCGTCAGGTCAGCCAGGTCGTAGTAGCGCTGGTCCGGACGAGCAAGGTACGCAGACAGCGCGGTGTCGCTGGTGACACCGGCCAGCCGCCAGCCTCGGGCCGAGAGCGCAAGCATCGGCCCCTTGGCGTCGTGCAGCGCCTTCGGCCGGGTCTCGTCGGCCAACCAGGCACCGAGAGCCGCATCGTCGTCAGGTGTGAGCGTGGCAGGGTCGACCCAGGCGGCCGCCCCGGGTGCGGTGGCAAAGGAGAGCGCCGCCAAGTCGCCGGTTCCGCGCCCCCAGACGCCCTGTACGTGCAGCCCCGTGCGCGCGTCGGCCCCCGTGTGTGTCTCGAACCAGGCAGCCAACGAGCCCGGCTCGAGCCGCGCGCCGGCGATATCGAAGCCACCTTCGGCGTCCGGCTCGTCGACGGTCAGCGTGGCGAAGAGCCGGTCCCGCAGCACGCGGAACTCGAGCCCGTCGAAGATCCGGTGAACCTGCTCCCGGTCCCACGGCTGGGCGACGAGATCGGCCGGCTGAACCGGCAGCACGACGTCTCGGACGAGCTCGTTGATCCGACGGTTGCGGATCACGTCGGCGAGGTGGTCGCGCACGGCCTGACCGGCCTTGCCGGTGAGCTCGTCGACCCTGGTGATGATGTCGTCGAGCGAACCGAACTGGTTGATCCACTTGGCCGCGGTCTTCGGACCCACTCCTGGGACTCCGGGCAGGTTGTCGCTGCTCTCGCCGACCATGGCCGCCAGGTCGGGATACTGACCGGGCACGACGCCGTACTTCTCCTCGACGGCGGCTGGCGTCATCCTGGCCAGGTCCGACACGCCCTTTCGTGGGTAGAGCAGCGTGATGCGGTCCGACACCAGCTGCAGCGAGTCACGGTCACCGCTGCAGATCAGCACGTCGAAGCCCGCGGCCGACGCCTGGGTGGCCAGCGTCGCGATGACGTCGTCGGCCTCGAACCCGGGCAGCTCGACCGAGGGGATCCGAAGGGCCTCCAGCACCTCCTTGATCAGCGAGACCTGGCCGTTGAACTCCACCGGCGACGCGGAGCGGTTCGCCTTGTACTCGGCGTACTCGTCGGCACGGAACGTCTGGCGGGACACGTCGAACGCCACCGCCACATGCGTGGGCTGCTCGTCACGCAGGACGTTGATCAGCATCGATGTGAACCCGTAGACGGCGTTGGTCGACTGGCCTGTGGTGGTGGAGAAGTTCTCCACGGGCAGCGCGAAGAACGCTCGGTAGGCGACCGAGTGACCGTCGATCAGCAGCAGCCGTGAGCCGCTCGGGCCCTGCGGGAGTTCGGAGTCGGGAGCGAGCGATTCTGAGCCAGGCACGAGGCGACTCTAGCCCGCGGCGCCGACGGACTGAGCCCGCGCCGAAGCGTCCAGGATGGCCCGGCTAGGTGACAGCGGGGGCGCCGGTCCGGCGGCGTCGGCGCAACGAGCGTCGAATCGCTACGACCTGGTCGGCGCTGCGAGCGGCATGCTCGCCGGCCAACTTCATCCGTATCGCCGGTACGGTGGCGGCCCGGACGATCGCCACCTGGGTGAGTCCAAGCCTGGCCAGGAACCGGTTGGCGTCTCGAGCGCTGGCCGAGGCCGTCGCGAGCAGATGATCGGAGTCCTTCTCCTGCGCCCAGGCGGCTGCGGCGTCAACCAGGGCCCGGCCGAGACCGCGGCGGCGGTGACGCTCGCGAACGTG